>MAIU01000043.1 GCA_003344655.1 Candidatus Korarchaeota archaeon NZ13-K | reverse complement strand
AGGGGGATATGGATGGACGAAGCCCTGAAGCTGCTCCCAGCCGATTACTGGAGGTTCTACATGCTCTACACAAGACCTGAGCAGAGGGACTCCAGCTTCTCATGGGAGGACTTCGAGTCGAAGGTGAACGATGAGCTGAATGATATAATAGGGAATCTAGCGCACAGGGTGCTCTCCTTCATAAGCTCGAGGTACGGGGGGCAGATCCCCCGGGTTCAGCTCGATGAGGAGTCCGCATCGTTCCTAGAGGAGGTCAGGGGGGTGGGGAAGGGGATAGAGGATGACCTGATGAGGGTGAGGCTGAGGGATGCCCTCAAGGGGCTCATAGAGATGGCCAGGATAGGAAACAGGTTCTTCAACAATAGGGAGCCCTGGAGGGATTTCGAGAGCAATAGAGGGAGGGCCGACTCCACCATACTAGCATCTTACCAACTCCTGAAGATATTGGCCTATTATATGCACATATTCCTTCCTTTCTCTGCTGAGAGACTATGGAAGATGCTCGGATTCGATGGCGAGCCTGATCGGGGGATCGCTTTCTCCGCGGAGGCCGTGGGCAGGGTGAGCTCCGTGGAGCCCCTCTTCAGGAAGATAAGGAAGGAGGAGCTTGTGGAGAGGTTGAGGCAGATAAGAGAGAATAGAGAGGTGCTTTCCGCGATGGAGATCCGCTGACTCCCTAACCCCTCCTCACGATGACCTCTATCTTTACCTCGCCCGAAGCCAGGGGATGCCCGGGCTTCATGGCCTGCACCACAACCCTGTACGTGGAGTTGCCGGTCACGTTCGCGCGCCACTCCAGAACAGCGCTCCCACTGCTGTCAGTCTTGGCGACCTCAGTCACAGTGGAATTCGGCCCTAGGGAAATGGCTAGCAACTTAACCTCACCAACTGGTCCCTCATCCGTTCTCGCCTTGACGAACACCCTGTTGGTGACCTCTGTGTAGTTCCCCGTCTCGCTCAGATCAACGACTAGTTTGGGTCTCTCCACCGAGAGATCGAGATGAATGGGGGCTGCCCCATAAACGCTAAAATAAGACTCCTCTGAAACCTCCCTACCGCTCAGAACTGCATATACCCTGAGGATGTGAAATCCGATCCTGAACTTTCCCTCCTCTATCCTCACGCTCCCCCTCATCTGACTGCTCGGACTCAGGGAGGCGGAGTAGACAGTCCTGTTGGTCACGGCATCTATGATCTCAATCCTGACCTCAGATGGGGCGGAAGGGAAGGAGAGGGTGAAGTTGAGTTGCCCACCCAAGGGAACAGTGCTCTCCTCGATGGAAATGATGAAGCTGGGTGAGTTCATCAAAGGCCAGGCCAAGAGCAACGCTACGAAGACGATGTTCAGGGATATGGCCGCTAACAACTTGGCATTAGCACGCATAGGTCAACCCGCAGGATCGTCCTAAAAAAGATTACCCTAACCGTTATATTTGAGGGAAGGGCCCATGAGACCGGTGCGCTGGGGTTGGAGAACAAGAAAGGGCTCGAGAGGATAGAAAGTCCAAGATACATATTCTTCGGACCCAACGCCATCTCAAAGGTCGGAGAGGTTCTGCAGAGCTTGGGTGTGAGCTCTCCGATAGTCGTGATAAGCGGGCCCAGCGTGACGAAGACCGTGGCGGAGGATCTCATCTCCTCACTGGAGCCGGAGCATAAGCTCTTTCACATAGCATCCGAGTCAGGGAGGTTCGAGGAACTTATGAACATGATAAAGCTCTCCGGTAAGGCGGGCGCCGGTCTGATCATAGGGGTGGGTGGCGGGAGACCGTTGGACATGGCCAAGCTGGTCGCGGCCGAGATGGGGGTCAGATATCTCGTGGTTCCGACATCGGCCAGTCACGATGGTATAGCTTCCCCAGCGGTAAGCTTCATACTATCCAAGGAAGTTGAGGCGAGGCTGGGGAGGTCTGTCAGGACGGAGGCCCCTACCGCGATAATAGCGGACACCACGATAATAAGCAGGGCATCCCCCATAACGTTCAAATCCGGTTTCGGGGACCTTGTCGCGAAAATAACCGCAGTTAGGGACTGGGAATTGGCTTACAAATTGAGAGACGAGCCTTACAGCGAGTACGCAGCATCAATGTCCCTCTTGAGCGCGAAGATAGCAATGGATCATGCGCACGAGATAGGGGTTCGCCTTGAGGAGTCCACCAGGATACTCGTCAAAGCCCTCATAGGGAGCGGGGTAGCGATGAGCATAGCAGGGAGCTCGAGACCGGCAAGCGGAAGCGAGCACATGTTCAGCCACGCGCTAGACATGCTCTCCTCGGAGCTAGGAGCTAAGGGATCACCTCACGGGATCCAAGTGGCGTTGGGGACGATAATGATGGCATACCTGCAGGGTCAGGACTGGAAGACCATAAAGGAGAAGTTGATAGAGGCCGGCGTCCCGACCACCGCCGAGGAGGCTGGGATAGACCCGAATCTCGTGATCAAGGCTCTGACAATCGCCCACAAGGTGAGGAGGAGGTATACGATACTCGGCACCTCGGGTCTGACCCCGAGCGCCGCCGAGAAGCTCGCTAGGGTGACAGGAGTGATAAGGTGATCAGGGAGGCGGAGATCATCAGAGCGGCTGATAGCAGGACGAAGATCAGCGTGAAGGCCAGGGAGTAGCGGAGAGACTCCAGAGTGCTCAGCCCTAGGGTCACCCGATGCACCTTGAACAGGATCACGGAGAACCAGATGAGAGAGAGGAGCGAGAGAATTGGAACCAGTATGTTCGGGAATGACGCGAAGTAGCTCAGGGTTTCCCTAGAGAACGCGAGGAGGAGATCCCTCCACTCGGAACCCTCGCAGGGTATTATCCTCCCCTCCGAGAGGGAAAGTAGAGCGCTATTGATCCCCCCGATGATCCCATATATTACTGAGCAGTTGCTTATTATGTAAAAATATTTCCTAGACCTCATCATCAGCCTCTTGGGCACGACCCTCGTGAAGAGCGCCGCAGTGAGCAGCCAGCTCGAGGAGATGATAAGCCAGGAGTACACCGCTAGGAGGCCCTTGATCCCCAGGAAGGCCTGGATCCTCTCATTGATCGTCGAACTCGAGCATGATATCTTGATGCTCAGGAGCAGTATGGACGTGGCGCTGAACGTAAGGAACAGGATGAGGGATAAGATGGGTCTCAGGGGATCCAGGTTCATCCCGAGATCAACTAGGTCCTCTCTTCTGCCCAGAAGGAAGCCCAGTGTCCTCAGGGGTAATACCTCCCGGTCGCCCTGGCCATGAGATCCAGCTTCGAACCCGGCTTGTTCACCCTGGGCCTGCCCGTGTCGGGGTCCCTCCTGAACGTAACATCCACCTCCATGAGGAACTCATTCAGCCCCTCCCTGGGGTCCTTGGGCCTGGATGCGTGACCCTCCTCCCCGGGTTTGCCCCTGAAGATCATGATCCTATCCGAAAAAGCTTCTATTGAGAGGAGATCGTGCTCCACAACTATAACAGCCTTCCTCTCTCCCTTTATCCTTCTCCTGACGGCTTTAGCCACGGAGAACCTCGCTTCTACATCCAAGAAAGCGCTGGGCTCGTCTATGAGGTAGATGTCCGCCTCCCTGCCGAGGCAGGCTGCCACCGCCACCTTCTGAAGCTCACCCCCGCTGAGCTCATCCAGGTACCTGTCCAGCAGCCTCTCGATCCCCAGCCTCCTCAGCACCTCGGCCCTGAAGTAGGCGCTCGAGTAGTTGGCCCCGGTCACTCTCCTAAGGAAGGATTCCACCGTCCCCTCGTAAGTGGGCCTGACGTACTGTGGCTTGTAGGAGACTCTCAGACCCTCCATGTAAATTGATCCGCTATCCGGCGAGAGCTCACCGGCGAGCAGTCTGACGAAAGTAGTCTTTCCTATCCCGTTGGGTCCCACAGCCACTATAACCTCACCTGCATATATCTCCCCTCCCTCAACATGCAGGGAGAAGCCATCGAATCTCTTCACCAGATCGGAATATGCCGCTATTATCTCCGAGGACGACTCTGATGGGGCCGTCCTCTGCGAGAAGGAGACGGGTTCCTCCCTGAACCTGACGTTGTCGTCCGGAAGGTAGCCATCTAGGAATATGTTGATGCCCTCCCTGGTCGAGTGCGGGTTGCTGACGACGCCATAGACCCCGGGCTCCCCGTAGAGTATGTGGACGTAGTCACTCAAGTAATCTAGGATTGCCAGATCGTGCTCCACAACGACCAGGGCCTTGTTGTCCTCCTGAAGATTCCTCAGGAGCTTGGCAGCCCTCATCCTCTGGAACACATCCAGGTAATTGGTTGGCTCGTCGAATATGTAGAGGTCCCCCTCCCTCAGGTAGGCCGCCGTGATCGCTAGCCTCTGCAGCTCACCCCCGCTCAGCTCCTTGACCTCCCTGTCCCTCAGCTTCTCAAGTTCCATGAGTGAGATGGCCTCATCATAGAGCCCTCTCTCGTCGATCCTCCTCAGCACATCCGAGACCCTGCCCCTGATAACCTCCGGTATCTTATCTATCCTCTCCGGCTTCAGTACAACCCTCACCTCGTTGTTGATCAGCCTCTTGAAGTATGTCTGGATCTCGGATCCCCTGAACCTCTCCAGGATCTCATCCCAGCTGACCTCCCTGTCTGTGACCCCAAGGTTCGGTTTGATCCTACCGGAGAGGATCGATATTGAAGTCGTTTTTCCAACCCCGTTCGGACCGACGAGTCCCACTATCTTCCCGAACCTCACCAAAGGGAGTCTGAAGAGGGTGAAGCCGTTCGGTCCGTATCTGTGGACCTCCTCCCCCTCCACGGGCTCCGGGAGCCTGATCACGGCCAGCGCGCTGAAGGGACACTTCTTGACGCACATGCCGCAACCCGTGCAGAGGCTCTCATCGATCAGGATGGTTGAATCCACGAGCTTTATCGTATCCTCCACTCCCATCCTGACCTCTGGACAGTACTTCATGCACTCAAGCCCGCACTTCTTGGGGTTGCACCTGTCCCTGTCGACCACAGCAAGCCTCTTACCGGGCAAGTGATCACCTCGAGAGGGAGAGCGCCTCCCTCCCGAGATCGTAAGCCCTCAGATTTAAATCCCGATACCTAGGGGGAGATAGCTCTTCGATGGCCCCTCTGACGATGTCATCAGGAAACGGCAGGGCTCCTATGGCCTGGGCAGCCCCTATGACCACGACGTTAGCCGCTATGTAGTCCCCTGCCCTCTCGGCCAACCCGTAAGCATCTATAACCTCTAACCTCTTGGGTCTCAGGCTCCTCAGATCCTCTATTATCTCCTCCAAGCTCGGTATCCTGGATCTCGATAGGTAGGCCGATGTGGGAGGTATAATATGGTCGCTCATCACGATTGCGGTCCTCTCAGAAATGTAGGAGGCCTGTCTGAGCGTCTCTAAAGGTTCCATTCCTATCAGCAGGTCCAGGGTTCCCTCGAGGATCAGCGGACTATGGACATCACTTCCTATTCTGAGCTCCGTCCTTATGGATCCGTACCTTTGGGACAGGCCGTGGACCTCGCTCTGGACGAAGTTCACACCCATCTTCAGGGCCGCCCTCGCCATCACATTCGTCGTGAAGAGTATGCCCTGGCCACCGACTCCGGCCACGATGACGTTGAACTCCCTTATCTCACCCAAGATTCACACCCCCAGCTTCTCCCTCCTCCAGTCGAGTGAGCCCTCCTGAGGCTCTATCGCCTCGTAAGGGCATACCTGGACGCAGGCACCGCAGCCGAAGCACACCGCAGGATCTATCTCGACCAAAGAGCCAGTATCCAAGAAGGCCGGGCAGGCGAAGGTGTTTATGCAAACCCTGCAGTAAGTGCACTTATCAGGATTCACCCTGTAGGCTATTATCCTCCTCCCCTGCTCCCTGATCCTCCTCACAGTCAGGAGGGCGCACTCCCTCCTGGTTATAACCACCGAAACTCCTTCACTCTTCAAGGCCTCCCTGAAGGCCTTCTCCGTCTCCTTATGATCGAACGGATCCACTACCCTAACGTAATTGACTCCCACAGCTCTAACGAGGGATTCCAGATCTATGCTGGGGGCCTCCCTGCCGATAGCATCGTAAGGGACGCCGGGATGCGATTGATGACCGGTCATCGCCGTGGTCCTGTTATCCATTATCACGACGAGCATCTTCCTTCTATTGTGCACAGCGTTTATCAGAGCTGGAATACCGGCATGGAAGAAAGTAGAATCTCCTATCAGGGCGACCACATCCTGTTGAGTGGCCAGGCTGACACCGTTGGCTATTCCAACCGAGGAGCCCATTGCATGGGTCACGTGCTCCACCTTGAACGGGGGCTGGAAAAGGAGCGCGTAGCAACCTATGTCACCCATGAACACGGCCCTCCCAGCGGCCCTCCTCAGGGCGTAACCTGCCGATCTGTGGGGGCAGGCCGGGCAGAGGATAGGTGGTCTCGCTGGAACTTTTCTGACAATTTCTGA
The DNA here is from genome assembly GCA_003344655.1 of Candidatus Korarchaeota archaeon NZ13-K. Classification (NCBI taxonomy): domain Archaea; kingdom Thermoproteati; phylum Thermoproteota; species Candidatus Korarchaeota archaeon NZ13-K. The sequence continues at coordinate 2,858 of MAIU01000043.1, read as the reverse complement.
GCTTCTTTTATCAATTTCATCGAAATCTATCGGGGATTCTATCCCGAAAGCTTTCGAGAATCCCTCCAGGACTGTCCTCACGGTGTACTCGTGGTACTGGGGCATGTGACCAGTTAGCTTCCCTATCACCTCGAGGTCAGGGGCATAGTCCTTGGCTATGGCCTTAACCCTGAGCTCAAGGAAGGGATCGAGTTCCTCAACAATGAACACCGTGCTTATCGATCTGAGGAAGTCCCCGATCGTGCGCTCAGGCAGCGGGAAGGTCATGCCCAGCTTGAGGACCTTGGCCTCCAGGCCAGAGAGCCTTAGGGCGTCCTTTACATGGGCGTAAGATACGCCCGATGTTATGATCCCTATGTCGGAATCCTGAGGTCCCTCGATCCTCGCGTAATTCCCTGAAATTTCTTGTATCTCTCTCAGCTTCTTCAGGAGCTCTATGTGATGTTTCCTAGCTATGGCGCCGACCTGGAGGTACCTATCGGGCTCCGGCGGCTCGAACACACCGACCGAGGGCTTAGCCGTTATCTCACCTAGCTTGACGGGCCCCCTCTGGTGATTCACCCTGGTCGTCGTCCTGATCATGAACGGTATCTTGTACCTGCTCGAGAGCTCCATCGCCTCCTTGGTGAAGTCCTTCGCCTCCTGAACGTTGGAGGGCTCCAACATTGGGAGGCCGGCTGCCTCACTGTAGTGCCTGTTATCCTGCTCATTCTGGCTGCTGTGACAGTGCGGGTCATCGGCCGAGACTATCACCATGGCCCCCGTGAGCCCCGCGTAGGTCAGGGTGAAGATCGCATCGGCCGCCACGTTGAAACCGACGTGCTTCATCATGGTCATGGATCTCAATCCGGACCAAGCTGCCCCTATAGCTACCTCTGTGGCGACCTTCTCGTTGGAAGACCACTCGAAGTAGATCCCAAGCCTCTTAGCGGCCACGGATAGGGCCTCTCCTATCTCTGTGCTGGGAGTGCCTGGATAGGCTGCAGCGACGTTGAGACCACCCTCGAGAGCCCCCCTGGCGATCGCCTCATTACCCAGTAGCACCTCCACCGTGTTGGGCGGAGCCAACAGGTCCCCCATGAGATCCCCTTCAGCATCACCCGTGAAACTTAAAACATTTCTCGCGATGCCATGACATTGAGGCCGCTACGCGATCCCACGATCCCCATCGGGAGGATCGTGCTGATTATCCCCCGAGCTCCAATCGGCCGATCCACCGGGAGGAGCATCGAGGGATAAGCGAACAAGTTAACTTCCCAGGATCGGTGAAGCTCGCTCATCCGCCTGACACTCACTTGAGGCCTAGGAAGTACCTGACTGTGGATTCCATAGCCCCCGCCGCCCTCGTGATGCTGTAGTATGCCGGTATCCCCTCCCTCCTCAGCTCCTTAACGGCCCTCTTGACGGGATCCCCTCCCAGGAGGATGGGTATCAGGGGCTTGCTGATGAGATCTTTCAGTTCGCTGATCATCGAGCGGAACTTCTCCAGCTCCAAGGGATTCGTTTCACAGTAGACAACCACTATCAGATCGAACTCGTCGCTATGCAAGTTGCTGCTCTCTATGACACCCCTGAATATCTCCGGACTCGCCTCGGAGGTCAGGTCGATCGGGTTCCTAGCTGAGGACCCCTCGGGCACGAAGATCCTTATGTCATCGAGGAAGGACTCACTCAGCACAGGTATCTCTATGCCGGAGCCCTCGAGGGATCCCAAGAGCAGGTTCACAGCTCCTGCGCTGTTCGTCAAGATGAGGGCCCTCCTCCCTCTCACCCTTCTCTCCGTGAACATCGAGGATATATCCAGGGCCTTTGTGAAGTCCTTCAGGACAAGCAAATCCTTCCTCATGGGCTCAAGCCTCTTGATAATCTCTCTGGAACCTGTTATCACGATAACTGGCTTCCTCTTAAGAGATTCCCTCAGACTATCCGTGAAGGCCCTCGGATCCCTCAGGGTCTCGACTTGAATGACTATGGACTTCACGCCATCATCCTCACTGAGGTGTCTCAGGATGTCATGATCATCGACATCCGCCTTCCCACCGGTGCCTACGACCACCGAGAACTCAAGCCCCTCCGAGAGCCCGTGGTTCACGGCTGCCATCCCCAGCGTCTTGGATTCGGAGATTAGGGCGATTCCTCCTCCCCCAGCGTTCAGGGGAAGGGGCGTGACGTTCAACCTGTTCCCCGAGTGATAGACCCCGAGCGATGAGGGTCCCAGCGCGCGCATCCCGTGCCTCCTTGAGGCATCCCTTATCACATCGACGAGGGGCCCCCCTCTCCTGCCCGACGATACTACCGCAACCTTGACGCCCTTGGCCCCCAGCTCCTCGAGGGTTTTAGGGATGTACTCCTCCGGTGTTGAGATGAACGCGAGATCCACATCGTCCGCTACATCGAGAACAGACCTGTAACACCTTATATCCTGAACCTCGGCATACTTGTGGCTTATGGGATATATCGGGCCCCTGAACCCGCACCTGACGAGGTTGCTCATGACCTCATGCCCGATCCTCCCAGGGGTCTTTGAGACTCCGACTATGGCTACGGACCTAGGATTGAATAGATCCTCCAGTGAGGCCTTCCTTCCGCTCACCCGCTCACCTCACTTCGATGACACGGCCCTCCATAACGCGTCCCCTGCATGGTGAATATTTTTAATAGTTTTGCCCCTCTCCCTGGCCTCACCAGAAGGTCTGAGGGCGATCCCCACCGCTATCACGGCCCTGAGCCTCTCATCGACTACCGCCACCAGATCCCCCTCCCTGAAGCTGCCCTCCACCTCCTTCACCCCCGGTCCCATCACGTCGGCCCCGCTGGCTATGGGCTTGACAGCGCCAATGTCCACGACCACCTTGGGC
>MAIU01000042.1 GCA_003344655.1 Candidatus Korarchaeota archaeon NZ13-K | reverse complement strand
CTTCAGTATCTCCCTCTCCCCCACCCTCACCCTCAGGTTCTCCACCCTCAGCATGCCCATCGCTCCTATAACGATGTTAAAATATTTAAGTGTGGGCGCATGGATGCGGGAGGCGCAGGGGATCGCTTTGAAGGTGTGCGGTGTCGATGAGATAAGGAGGCTGGATTCCCTTGCCTGTGAGCGATACGGAATGGATGAGGATATACTGATGGAGAACGCCGGGCTTTCGGTGACCTATCTGATAGAGAGGGAGCTGGGGACCGCTGGGAGGAGGTTCGCTGTCTTCGCCGGACCCGGGAACAACGGGGGGGATGCGCTAGTGGTGGCCAGGCAGCTGCACTCGAGGCAGGCACATGTCAGGGTGCTCCTACTGAGCGATCCCTCTAAGTACAGGGGTGCAGCCCTCAGGAACTACGAGAGGGTCGAGAGGATCGGGATAGAGGTAATCAGGGTCCAGGAGGAGGGGGTTGGCAGGGTCAGGGAATGCCTGGATTGGGCCGATGCTGTCGTGGACGGCATATTCGGCACGGGACTTTCCAGGGACGTTGAGGGGCTGAACAGGGAGGTGATAGAGCTAATAAACTCCTCTGGGAAGCCCGTGTTCTCGATAGACATACCATCCGGGATAAACGGCGATGACGCCATGCCCAGGGGCGCCGCCGTCAGGGCCACCTACACGATCACCTTCGGCCTGCCCAAGTACGGTAACGTGCTTTACCCGGGCTACGCTTACTGCGGAAGGCTCTTCGTCTGCAACATATCCTACCCGCCCGAGGCATACTCGGAGCTGAGGACCGAGCTGAACTCGCCGGTCGAGCTCCCGGAGAGGCTGAAGTGGGGGCACAAGGGAACGTTCGGAAAGTTCTTAGCGGTGGCCGGATCAAGGAACTACTATGGGGCCCCCTACTTCGTCTCAATGTCATTCCTGAAGGCTGGGGGCGGTTACTCGAGGCTGGCGGCCCCCAGATCCGTGGTGCCCTTCATAGCGGCCAGGGCGAGCGAGGTTGTCTACATACCCCTTGAGGAGAATGAGTCGGGATCAATAGCCAGGGGGAACATGGATCTGATCCTCAGACTCGTTGACGAGCTGGGAATAGACATAGTGGCCCTGGGTCCCGGGACCTCCGTCAATGAGGAGACCCAGGAGCTCATTCTGAGGCTTCTGGAGGAGCTGGATGAGCCAGTCATAGTGGACGGTGATGGGATAACGGCGATCTCCAAGGATCCGAGTGTCCTCAGCAGGAGGAGGGGGGGAACCGTGATAACCCCCCACATGGGGGAGATGTCAAGGCTGACGGGCCTTCCGGTCGGGGAGATTGAGAGGGAGAGGGTGAAGATTGCAAGGAGCTTCGCCGAGGAGTACTCTTGCTATTTAGTCCTGAAGGGGGCTCACAGCCTGATAGCGTTCCCCGATGGAAGGATCTTCATAAACATGACCGGGAACTCCGGAATGGCGACTGCAGGATCGGGCGACGTCCTCACGGGCACCATAGCCGCGATGAGGGGAATAGGCCTGGGCCTGGGGGATGCCGTGAGGATGGGAACCCTGGTCCACGGCCTGGCCGGGGACATAGCGGCCGAGGAGAAGGGGGAGGATGGGATCACGGCCCAGGACATCTTGGAGAGGCTGCCCCATGCGATGAAGCTTCTGAGGGAGAATCCCGAAGCCGTCTGGAGGAGGTACTCGCCCGAGATCATATGAAGGTGTCTCGGGCCGCGCTGCAGCGATCCCTGGGCCTGTAACTACCTCAAGGTCTGGGGGACCTCTTCCCGCTCACCTCAATGATATCGAGCCTTATCACCTCAACGCTCTCGAGCTCCTCCTCGGAGAAATCATGATCCTCCCCGGAGTAGTGCCTGACTATGCAGCTCAAAGCCCTCCTCTTCTCCTCCCTGTCCGTCACGAAGTGGGCTTCAGCCAATCCTATCACACTCCTGTACCCCATGGTCCAGTCGCAGGGCCTGCTTCCAGTCCTAATCAGCTTCACATCGACTTCTAACTCGAAGCAGACAAGCCTGTTGGTCCTGAGAACCTCTATCTTCCTCCCCTCCTTAGCGGAGTGTATGTATATCCTCCCATCGCAGTAGCCGAAGCTCACGGGGACGCAATACGGAACACCGTTATCGCACATTGCAACTCTGCAGACGAGTGCTCTCCTCATCACATCCTCTATCTCCCCGAAATCCCCGATCTCCTTATCCCTGCGCCTCATGAGGCGAGCCGACTCGGTCAAGCTAAAAGGATTTCCGTTCAGATGCTCCCGGGCCACGCATCTCCTCCGCGGACCCATCCGGGGGCATCGCCCATCGATGGAAAAGATTAATAGTGAGCCGGCCGGGGTCCTCCGGATGAACCAAACGGGATATCAAGCTCTCATAGGTCTCTGGGGTCCGGTAGGGGTGCTGGTCTTCACCTTCATCATAAGCCTGGTCCCCTTCGCCTCCCCATCCAACGCCCTCGTGGCAGCGCTAATAGCCATGAACTTCCCCCAGATGGACAAGCTCCTCATAGGGGTTTCCGTCGCCCTGGGGGCCACGCTGGCCAAGGCGGTCCACTTCAGCGCCTCCTACGGGGTCGGGAAGCTGCTGGAGAGGAAGGTGGGTGATGAGAGGATGGGGAGGTACGGAAGGATCACGCTCTACCTGATGAACTTCATAGCGGCCGCCACCCCCCTGCCCGACGAGTGGATCGTGATCCCCATGGGCCTCGGCAGGATGAGCCCAGTATGGTTCTTCCTCACGTATCTGGCTGGGAAGCTCGTGATAACGATACCAGCGGCCTACATAGGGCAGGGCGTGTCGAGGATGGCCGAGGGGTTCCTGGGGGAGAGAACCTGGCTCTTCTCCCTAGCGGTGGGCGTGGTGATAACGCTGGTCTTCATACTGATAGACTTCAGGAAGCTCACCGAGAGGCTGATGACCTTCCTGAGGCGAGGATCCGGGGGATCAGGGAAGGATCCGAGCGTTGAGATGAGTGGATGATGCCTAGAGGGGGGAGGATGCTCCCTTACCTTAGCGAGCTCGCGGCCTTATCGACGCTCGCCGTGGCCAGCCTCCACGACGTCAGGAGCAGGATGGTACCAGATTGGGTCTGGCTGCCGGGCTCGATCTTGGGTGTCGCGATTAAGCTCCTGGATCCGGGTGGAACTCTCCAGTTCATAATCAGATACTGGCCCTTCCTGCTGCTCCTCTCCCTGATGCTCATCATGGAGTGGTTCCTCTCCCTCTCCGGTCAGGCGGATGTGCTGGCATACCTCACCCTCTCGCTACTGCTGACCGGAAATTGCACGTTTCCGGACGCCCTCCTGGTGTACCTGCTCTCGAAGGTCCTCATAGCCCTCATGATCCCCTGCCAGTTTCTGGTAAATTTCTTCAGGATAATCGGGAATAGAGGGCTAATGGATGGATTCGATGAGCCACTCTGGAGGAAGATATTAGCGATGATGCTGCTCTCCCCTTACGACAGGAGGATCGCGAGATGCGCGAGCACTGCTGAGGTGAGCGTCGACGGGAGGAGGAGGTTCGTGCTTAGGGCCGCCCTGAGGATCTCCTGCGACGATCCCCCGGAGGAGGGGAAGTGGATCGCCCCAGCGTATCCGGCTATGCCCTTCATATTTGCGGCCACGCTCCTAGTAATCTCACCGCTGGGAATGACGCTCAAATGCTGAGTCAGACCGGCCGCTCGGGGGTCCTTTATAATAATCCGCCCTCAGCATGCGGGAGGTGATTCGCATGCTCTACATATCAAAGAGGGAGATAGAGAGGAGGATAAGCGAGATAACGGATAGGATGAGCAGGAAGGGGATAGATGCGCTCTACCTTGTCTCCCCATCCAACATAGCTTACACCACCAACTTCTTCCACATCCCCACCGAGAGGCCGATCGCCGCGCTCATCCTGGCCAGCGGGGAGAGCATACTCTTCGTCCCCAGGCTGGAGCTGGAGCACGCGGAGAGGTACTCGTACGCGGATAGTGTGCTCAGCTACAGGGAGTATCCGGATGAGAGGCATCCCATGAGCGTGATAGTCGATCAAATGAGGGGGCTGGGGCTCGAGGGTAAGAGAATAGGATTCGACGGGGACGGTCACGGGCACGCCTACGGCTACAGGGGCCCGAGGCTCAGCGAGCTGCTCAGCGCATCCTACAGCTACGAGAGGGATCTTGTGGAGGACCTCAGGATGATAAAATCGGAGGAGGAGATAACGCTGCTGAGGGAGAGCGCAAAGTGGGCTGGATACGCACACAGGCTGCTTCAGGAGTACATCACCGTGGGAAGGATTGAGGACGAGGTCTCCCTGCTGGCGAGCATGGAGGCAACACTGGCGATGGCGAAGACTCTCAAGGACATATACAGGCCGCTTGGATGGTTTTCAGGTGCCAGCGCGGGCTTCAGGGGGCAGGTGGGCGAGCACTCCTACTACCCCCACTCCCTGACCGTTCACGCGGTGATAAGGAGGGGGGATGTCCTTGTGACTGGCGCCACGGCCAACGTGAGCGGCTACTGCTCCGAGCTGGAGAGGACGCTTGTGGTGGGCAGCCCCAGCCCGGAGCAGGAGAGGTTCTTCAAGCTCATGATGGGGGCGAGGAGTGTGGCCCTGGGGATGGTGAGGGCCGGGGTCAGGTGCAGCGATGTGGACAGGGCTGTGAGGAAGTTCTTCGAGGAGAATGGATTGAATGAGCACTGGAGGCATCATACGGGGCATGGGATAGGCCTGGACTTCCATGAGGCTCCCTTCCTGGATGTAGGATACGAGAGGACCCTTGAGGAGGGCATGGTGATCTCGGTGGAGCCCGGGATATACGTGAGGGGACTGGGGGGATTCAGGCACTCAGACACGATACTCGTCACCAGCGACGGCTTCGAATTCATAACTCACTATCCAGATCAGCTTGAGGACCTCATCGTCGAGGGCTGATGATCTCGACTGGCGTGGGATAAGTTTAAGTTGGTGAGCATCGGGATCGCGGATGGACATGTTCCACTGGGTTGGTGCGCCTAAGTGGGCACTGCTGGTTCTGCTGGTGACGCTGGCAACCTCAACGCTCATCCTAGCTTACCTCGCGCTGCTCCGGGCCGAGAGGCCCATTCTGACTTACTCCAGGACCGGAGGGATAGCCGGCATTAGGGAGAGCTTGACGGTTTACACGAGCGGCCGTGTCCTGGTTCAGGGAAGGATCATCGGGAGCAAGGAGCTTCTCCTGGGAGATGATCGGATGAGGGCCATCGGATTGCTGCTCAAGGAGCTCGCCCCCCTAGGAAAGTTAGAGCTCGGAGCTAGGCCAGGAGCAGTTGACTTCTTCTCATACTCCATAATCTCCGAGGAACATGGGCTCGAGCTGAGCTGGGTGGACCCCTGGGCCTCTGAGGGCCCGGTTCCCTTCCAACTCGAGGCAGCAAACGCCCTGATGAGCGAGCTCATCAGCGAGGCCAGGGGGGAGGAGTTCAAGCTCAGGGTGAGCGGATCGGATGGGGAGGTCTCGATCCAAGCGGAGCCTGAGGGTCTAATCATGGGGACCCGCGACAGGATGAGAGTGAATATCACGATTGAGGGCGTTGATCTCAAGCTTAACGCCTCCCTCCTGAGGGTATCCGGGAATTGCGTCTCGGCGGAGATCCTGAATGAGGAGGTGTCGGGGAGGAGAATCGCCGCGACCGCGCTCGTGAGCTCGACCTGCGTGAGGGGCTCCTGAGGGTAGGCATAAGCTTTGGGAACATCTCGCTCGAGATACCGGTATTCGTAATCGAGAGGTCCCCCTGAGGGATCCCCTGCCTGGGGCAGAAACGTTAATCTCTAGCCTTCTGCGTCAGGCTGTGTCTTTCTATACCTAGGAGGGAGATGAGGTAGGCTGATGCCGAGTGCCTGTCCAGCCAGTATCTCCTCAGAGCTTGAAGTCCCACTTTGATTCCCCAGGATAAAGCTTATAAACTGCCGGGCTCGTGAACCTCCACAATGACTCTGGGTTTCCGAGATCCGCGGCGAAGCGCGGTGAGGGGGCTCGGGGAGACCGTGATGAACTCAGCCGTGCCGGATACAGAAAGCTGCACTTCGAAACATGAAGGCACGGTTGAGGTGAACGGCGGGGTGATGCGAAAGGGTTTAATCCCCCGGGCGGGGGAAGCCGCGTGGTTCAGGTGATAGACCTAAGGGCAGATGCCGGCTGGGTTGGGCTCGTAGAGAGGTTGAGGGATGCGCTTGCATCGGAGCTCGGGGACCTGGTCATCAGAATGATAGCTCTCCCATCCCCTAGCGAGAGGATATACGACTCGAACCTCCTCATAGTCGTGAGGGACGACAGCGGCGAGACTGTGGAGCGCATCATGGACGCGATCCTCAGGGTTGAGGGGTCAGCGGGTGTTGAGGGGATCATATCACCGCTGATAGTGACTGAGAGCGAGAGGAGGATAATAGAGGGATTCAGGGGACTGGAGGTTGTCTGTGAATAAGGCGCTCATCTTGATGAGGGAGGCGGAGAGAGATCTCGGGACTGGGAACTACAATAAGGCCGTTAGTGCCTCCTACTTCGCCGTCAGGATGGTTGCAGAGCTCCTCCTGAGGGACCTAAGGACTAGGAAGGACGATAAGATAGCGAACGCCCTCGGGAGGGTTATGGGTGAGGACTCGAGGAGGGAGCTCATGTATCTCTTCGAGAGGAGGAAGGAGGCGGATCATAGGGACAGGGTCTTCACGAGGGAGGAGGCTGAGGATGTCGTGAGCAGAGCCAGGAGTTTACTTGAGCGAATTTTGGAGAGGATTGAGCGGGATGGATCCGGATCTCAAGGATATGGAGGAGGTGCTCGGAAATCTAGGGAAGGCGAAGGAGTCCGCTTTTGAGAGTCAGGGGAGCCTTCTAGAGGCCGGGCGATCACTGCCCCACTAGGGCACATCCATGCATGGAATTGGGAGATCTTCCTAAATTTTCATATTTGTTCGCGGGGTTACCCAAAAAGGTCTCGAGGATATGGAGGTGAGTCAGTTGATCATCGGGGGTTAGACATAAGACTTAATTTGACACATAAATTGGAATAGAGAGGCATGGGCGTCAGAGTTGGGGGATCATATGTGAAAATATTATGACTTTCATCGCCCTTGTGATGGATGAAATTCCCATAAATTCTAAACGGGGAAAAGCTTATATTTAATAGGATCCCGCGATCGCTGGCCCTCTCAGGGGTGATGTTATGTCAGGTGAAGCACCCACCCTCTTCGTGAGGAGAGCATCAGGGCTCGTGAGAACTGTGGGACCCTTCACAGCCTTCATGATAGTCTTCACGCACACTGTGGGAGGCGGAATACACAGGCTGGCCGTGATAGCGGCTTATCAGCACCCCGGGGCTTTCATACCCTACTCCTTCGTGATAACTGGATTGGCCCTCGCGATCCCCACCGCGCTGGTTTACACAATGCTGGGCGCTATGATGCCCAGGACTGGCGGTGACTACATATTCATAAGCAGGGGTCTGAACCCCACCCTCGGCTTCCTGGCCTCCTGGGGATTCTGGTTCACGGAGGTGCTCAGCTACGGCATAATAGCATGGTACTCAATAGACTTCTTCGTCGGTGCGGCCACGGCAGCTGGCATCGCGCTGCGCGATGAGGGCCTTCTCGCCACGGCTCAATGGATGGCCACAACCGAGGGTCACTGGGTACTGGGCATACTCTTCGTCGTACTCTTCGGGGCCATAGCCTACCTAGGAATGAGGATATACGGTTGGATAATAAACCTGCTAGGGACAATAGCGATAATAGGATGCCTCACGAACCTGATAATCCTCGGGACCTGGGGAATGGGTCACATGGCGACCGTCAATGGCTGGAACTCCGTGTACGGGGCTGGGGCCTATGAGAAGATAGTGAGCAAGGCCTTCGAGATAGGGATGGCCAAGGGTAACCTGCCGGTGAGGGCATTCGACTGGGGCGCCACGATAGCCGCAGGGACCGGGGCCATATGGGCGTACATAGGCATAGTCTCCGCTGTCTTCGTCGGAGGGGAGATGAAGTCACCAGGAAGGTCGCTTTTCGTCGCCCAGGTCCTCGGAACCCTCATAATAATGGCCTACTACATAACACTACCCTTCCTCGTCTACTCAGCCTACGTCGTGCCTCAGGACGTGCTAGCCAAGGTCCCAGGCGCCCTGGACTACCTGGCGAAGCAGGGGATACCGACGGACAGGGTCTACTTCACGGCCCTCTACAACTACCTGATGAGCGAGCTGGGCAGCAAGGATGTCGCCAGCCTCCTTGGAGTCCCCGAGGCGCACCTGCTACCGCCCAGGGTGGTGACCTCCTTCACGATACCGCTGGTGCCCAAGGGCATGGAGTGGCTCCAGGTCCTCAACGGAACGCTCGTCGGCATAGTGCTCCTCAAGGACATACCGGCCTTCTTCGTGGTGGCCAGCAGGATGATATTCGCCTGGGCGTTCGACAGGTTCTTCCCGGAGATGTTCGCGGCCGTGGACTCCAGGTTCCACACGCCCTACTGGGCGGTCACCCTCACCATGATAGGCGGCCTTGCAGGAGTTGCCCTAACGGCCGGAGGGGACTGGGCCGCGGCAGCTGACACGAGCAACCTCTACCAGTTCGCAGTCATGCTGGGATGCCTATCGGCCGCGGTCATACCCTACTGGAGGAGGGACCTCTACGAGAAATCTCCTTACAGGTGGGAGATAGCGGGCGTGCCTATTCTGACGATCCTAGGGCTCTGGGGATGGGCTACCAACTTCTTCTTCTTCTACGTGACGACTCACGAGATATTCTACTACTGGGGAACCTACGCGACGGATATACCGCTGCAGCAGTCCGCTTGGATGGGAATAGGAGCGCTTATATTCGCCGCATACCTCGCCTTCAACACGAAGAAGGGAATAGATGTGAAGACGATATACACAGAGATACCCCCGGCCTGAGCATCAAACCCCCTTTTGTTTTTATATCAAGCTCAGATACGACGGGCTGCTTGCCCTCATCTCCTCAGCTTCCTGATCTCGGCCCTTATCCTGGCTATCGAGTACAGTTGGAAGGAGGCTATGATAAGCAGTATCCCTAGGAGTAGGGAGGCCAGAGAGATGAAGGCCATGGGCAGGCTGAAGTACCTGGTTGAGAAGTAGAGGTTGACCGTCAGGAGGCCGAAGTACATGCTCACGATCATCAAGGAGGCCCCTGGAATTCCCAGGTAGATCAGGGGTCTCTCCTCGAGGACTATCCTGAGTATCGTGGCCATCAGCTCCGAGAAGTGGGCCACCGGATTCTTGGATGGTTCGCTGTCATCGTACCTCACGACGATGGGCACCTCGAC
>MAIU01000041.1 GCA_003344655.1 Candidatus Korarchaeota archaeon NZ13-K | reverse complement strand
TGCCATAAGCTCTCCTGACGACGCTGGGATCCACCTTAATGGCCCTCTCGAGCAGTTTCACAGCCACCTCTATAGGGTTCTCCAGCCTCTCGGGGGGGCAGCCCCTTATGGCCATCTCGAGGGGCCCGCCCTCAACTGGGATCATGCCCGGGGAGTCCAGAAGGTAGAGGCTCCTCTCTATCCTGAAAAGTTGAAAGGTCCTCGTGTAACCCGGGTTCCCGGGGATCGGGCTGGTGGAGGCCGAGGACCTCCCCTTCAGGACATTTATTATGGAGCTCTTTCCTACCTTCGGGAACCCCGCCACCAGCACAACGGCCGGCGACTCGGTCGCCTCCTTCTTCAGGAACCTCCTCAGCCTCATGGTCCCCATCCTCTCCCTTGCGCTGACGTAAGTGGCCCTCAGCCCCTCCCCCTCGAACACTCTAACCCACTCATCCAGGACCTGCCTTGGGACGAGATCGGATTTGTTCATGACAAGGACCACCTTCCTTCCCATAGATGATGCCATCTCCTCCAGCCTCCTGCTTCTCGTGGTCCATGGATCCCTCGCGTCCAGGACCTCGAGCACCAGATTGGATCTCGAGATAGCACCCCTTATCTCGCTCCAGCCCGCTAGCCTCATCCCTCAACGACCCTGAGATGTTCCCTTTTCCAGAATCGCCCGCTATCTAAGTTTTATATATTTTCATCCTCAGGGATCGACCGATTCAGATTGATGAGCATAGTGATACCAACTTACAACGAGAGGGAGAACCTGAGGGAGCTCCTAACCAGGGTGAGGTCCTCGCTGGGGGATGCCGATTACGAGGTTATCATAGTCGATGACAGCTCGCCCGACGGCACGGCTGATGCCGCCCTGGAGCTCTCCAGGGAGTTCCCGGTGAGGCTCATTTTGAGGGCGGGAAGGATGGGCCTCTCCTCGGCGGTCATAGACGGTTTCAGGGCGGCCAGAGGGGAGATCCTCTGCGTGATGGATGCGGACCTCCAGCATCCCCCAGAGCTGCTCCCGGAGCTCTACAGGGGAGCATCGAGTCACGACATAGTCATAGCCTCGAGGTACGTTAAGGGCGGATCCGTTGAGGGATGGAGCCTCCTCAGGAGAATCATCTCCAGGGGATCGATAGTGCTCGCGAAGCTCCTGATCCCGAGGGTGAGGGGTATCGGGGACATCTCCTCAGGCTACTTCGCCATCAGGAGGGAGTGCTTGAGGCTGGATGACTTGAATCCGAGGGGTTTCAAGGTGCTACTGGAGCTGCTGGTCAAGGGGAGTTACTCCAGCGTCCTCGAGATACCCTACAGATTCGGTCTCAGGAGATCTGGGAGATCCAAGCTGGGCATGAGGACCATACTCAGCTACCTGCTCCACGTTCTCGAGCTCTCCTCACCCTTCCTGAGGTTCGCCATCGTGGGGGCCTTGGGCGTCGTTGTCAACCTTCTCTCGCTGTGGCTGATGAGGTACTCTCTCTCCTTGGAGCATGAGGTGGCCTCTTTGATCGCCATAGAGGTCTCCCTCATGAATAACTTCCTCCTTAACGACATCTGGACTTTCAGGAGGAGGAGAAGGGGCGGGTTCCTTAGGTCGCTCCTGAGCTACCACCTGACCAACTCCATCGGATTGATGACGCAGTTCACGGTATCCTCAGCGGCCCACAGGCTGCTTGGGCTTGAGTCAGTGCTCTCGCAATCGATAGGCATACTGCTCGGATTCATAGCGAACTACTCACTGAGCAGGAGGATGGTGTGGATCCATGATGATTAGATCCTTCTACCTCGGCCTCCTCATATCCCTCCTCATCTCCGTGTCTTTCGCCCTCTACGCCTACAGCGAGGCCTCCTCCCCCAAGTACAGGGGGGACTCCTACTACGTCAGCGATGAGGTATGGTACGTCACATCCTCCAGGAACCTTCTGCACGAGATATTCGGCCTGAAGCCCAGGTACCCCTCTCAGGGCTACGTTCACATGACTTTAGCCTTCGGTTCCGAGAGGGAGCTCATCGAGAGCTACGGATGGCTCAACGAGACCCTCAGGTCCCTGGGCGGGAGTGTCTTGAGGTCCAACTACACCTCCACTGGCGACAGGATACCGGCCGTCTGGGTGAGGGTCCCGGAGTCGAGGGCGGAGGAGCTCGAGAGGGAGCTGGGCGGAAGGGTCAAGGTGAGGTACGGATTCGAGTACCCGTCCAAGGCCGGCATAGTGGACTACCTGAACCTGGAGCACCCTCCCCTCGGCAAGTACATGATGATGCTCTCGATGATGATACTGGGGGATGAGCCGATCGGTTGGAGGGTCCCGGGAATACTGGAGGGCTCAGCGCTCATAGTAATAGTCTACCTCATAGTCCGCAGGATCCTTAACCCATTCTGGGGAGTCCTAGCTTCCATCTCACTAGCCCTTGATCCGATGCTTCATGCAATGAGCGTTGTGGCCATGCTGGACATTCATCTGGCTTTCTTCACAGGACTGACTCTCCTGTTCGCCGTGGAGGACAGGCCCCTGGCCGCCTCCATCGCCTCCTGGCTCGCCTTCTCCGTGAAGTTCAGCGGTCTGTTCGCGGTCCTCTTCACCTACCTCTACATCAGGATCTACAGGAGGGAGGGCCCGGTCAGATCCGCCCTCCTCTCCCTGATCCCGAGCATCCTCTACCCCCTGATATCGCTGCCCCTGATCGTTCACCTGGGTTTGGGGAGGTGGATCAGCGAGAACCTGAGCGCAATGGCATGGCACACGACCAGCAGGGGAAGCGGGCCTGTTCCCTCACCCCCTTGGGCCTGGTTCCTCAACTTAGCGCCAATGGCATTGCACATAAATCCGGACCTCTTGGCGAGGGTTAACACGGTATCTTACGCTTTCTCCGGGGCCTTCACGCTCCTCCTGCTTCCCCTCCTCGCGAGGAGGGAGAGGAGTTACCTGCCGATGATGATGATACTCTCCATAGTGACCGGTTACACTCTAGTCTACATTGCTGGGAACAGGACGCTTTACAGCTTCTACGCCATCCAGCTGGCTCCCTCAGTCGCGTCATCCTTCGCGATCTCGATGTTCTACCTGGTGATGATGGAGGATGAGCTCAACGATCTGGTGGTGGGCGGCTGGAGGGGCATCCTGAGGAGGCTCCTAGAGAGCGAGCCGAGGCTCCCTGAGGAACTGAGACCCCTTGAGATCATATCTTGGGGAGGTAGGGGCCACTACTTTCTCTCCATGGTAGCTGCCGTGCTCCTCTCCACCTTGATGCACTCCAGCCTCGGCATCCCGGGTAGCCCGGTATACATGCTCGAGGAGAGGGACTTCGGTCTTTCAAGTCAGCTCAGCAGACTTCTCATAAGCTCCTCGGAGAGCCTCATCCTTAGAGAGCTCCTCTTCTGTTCAATAGCCCTGATATCCATCCTTATCATATCCCTGGATCTCCTGGAGCTGGGATTGAGCTCTCAACCCATGGTGATATCCCTCATAGTGCTCTCAGGCTACGATTGGGGCCTCCTCTCATTGGCTCTCGCTTTGGAGTCCCTGATACTCTCGAAGAGGGGAAGGCCCATTCTGTCGGCGATGCTTCTTGCCATATCGGCTTCTTTGAACCCCCTGAACTTCCTCCTGTTTCCCACACTTCTGGGGAGGTCTGGGATCAGGAGTTCCCTCCTCTTCCTCGGGATCTTTATCCCCCTATCCCTCCTGAGTCCCGAGTGGCCCGGTGAGAGCGTGGGAGGATTGCTCAGCCCCTTGATCGGTGATCAAGCCCCTATCCTCGCTCTAATGATCTCAGCCGCTCTAACAGCCTACCTCACGAGGTTCGACCGTCTCTGGAGCTCCGCTATTGGGATTGGCCTCATGACCCTCCTGGCTGGGTTGAAGCCATCCTGGGGGCTGATTGAGGTCGCATTGCTATCAGGATCCCCAGTGCTCCCGCTGATGGAGCTCCTCCTCTCTCACTCCCTTCTCTCCTACAGCAACCCATCGCTCCTCTCCTCGGCGCTGCTCAAGTGCAGCGCCAGAAGCCCCAGGGATGTCTGCTCGGATCCCTACATAGCGATCACGCTCTTCTCGCTGATCTCAATTTACCTGGGGGCGAGGAGGATTTTCCAGAAGCGCCTGGAGCTCTCACCCATTGTTGAAAATACTGATTAATATGCTTCAATTGTAAAAATTTTTAAATAAATATCCGATTTGCCTGAATCCATTAGATGATAGCGCGCCCTTCCCCCGCGAGGAAAGTTTTATTATTTTACGATAATGGAACTTGGAGGGTGTCCCATGGAGAGTTTGGATAAGCTTTTCATTCCATCATCGATAGCCATCATCGGGGCATCGAAGGACCCCAACAAGATAGGTTCCCAGATATTGAGGAATGTCGTGGAGTACGGGTTCAAGGGAAAGGTTTACCCGATAAATCCGACGGCTGATGAGATAATGGGTCTGAAATGCTACCCTAAGGTGTCCGATGTCCCGGATGGCGTCGATGTCGCCGTCATATCCATACCCTCGGATAAGGTCCTTAGCGCGATAGAGGACTGCGGCAAGGCGGGGGTGAGGTTCGCCGTCGTCATAACATCAGGTTTCAAGGAGGTGGGAAACGAGGAGCTGGAGGAGGAGCTCGTCAGGAGGGCTCACAGCTACGGTATCAGGGTGCTGGGCCCCAACATATTCGGTTACGTCTACACTCCCAGCAGGTTGAACGCCTCCTTCGGGCCAAAGGATGTGATATCCGGTAACGTCGCTTTCATCTCCCAGAGCGGGGCTCTGGGAATAGCCCTAATGGGTTACACGATCGTTGAGAACATAGGGGTCTCTGCCATCGTCAGCGTCGGCAACAAGGCCGACATAGATGACGTTGATCTCCTCGATTTCTTCGACAGGGACCCGAACACCGGCGTGATAATGATATACCTTGAGGGGCTGGCCCCTGGGAGGGGTAGGAAGTTCATAGACGTGGCTGCCAGGGTCAGCTCGAGGAAGCCGATAATAGTGATAAAGGCCGGGAGGACCGAGGTGGGGGCCAGAGCAGCAGCAAGTCACACCGGCTCCATGGCAGGGAGCGTAGCCATATATGAGAGCGCCTTCAAGCAGAGCGGAATCCTGATGGCTAAGAACGTCGAGGAGGCTTTCGATTGGACGAAGGCCCTCGCCTGGAACAGGGTTCCGGAGGGCGAGAACCTAGTCGTGATCACGAACGGGGGAGGGGCCGGTGTCCAGTCAACGGACACCTTCGCAGATAACGGGATATACCTCGGGAGACCCCCTGAGAGCCTGGTGCAGGAGATAAGGAGGTTCACACCTCCATTCGCCTCCTTCTCCAACCCGATAGACATGACGGGGATGGCCACGGATGATTGGTATCATAGAGCAACACTGGCCGCCCTGAAGGACCCTGAGGTGCACGCAGTGACCATACTATACTGTCAGACCGCTGTGACAACTCCAATGGGCGTTGCCAAGGGGATAGTGGATGCCGTGAGGGACTCCGGGAACTCCAAACCGATCACCGTGGGGATGGTGGGCGGGCCTGAGGTCATGGAGGCAGTCAGCTTCCTGAACAAGCAGAGGATCCCAGCTTACCCCACCCCTGAGAGGGCCTCTGCCGCCATGTCCTCGCTCTACGCCTACGCAAGGTCAAGGGAGTACGTCATGAGGAGCCTGATGATTCACTGATACCCCAAGGTGAGGTCGATGGTCACGGTGGTCAGCAGGATATCGGAGGATGTGACCCTCTTCAGGATCCTGAACAAGACATCGAAGAGGTTCGAGAATTTCTGGCCGATACCCAGGGGAACCTCCTACAATTTTTACTTAGTGAGGGGTAAAGATGGAACGGCTTTGATAGATGGCGTTGACGCGGCCTTCTCAAAAGAGTTCTTCGAGGCCCTTGAGAGGGAGATAAGCCCGGAGGATCTGGACTACATCATAACGCAGCACTCGGAGCCGGATCATTCCGGGACAATAGCTGAGCTCATGAGGAGGGCCCCAAAGGCCACGCTCCTGGGGACGAGGCAGGCCATAAGCATAGGCGAGTCGCTAGCCGGCTACCCAGCGGACAGGGCCAGGGAGGTGAGGGATGATGAGAGGCTCGACCTGGGAGGGAGGACCCTCAGGTTCCTGATAACTCCCATGATCCACTGGCCTGACACTATGATGACCTACCTGGAGGAGGAGGCCATCCTCTTCACCTGCGACCTCTTCGGATCCCACCTAGCCAGCGAGAGGATCTACTTCGATGAGGACAGCTTCGAGTTGGCCGATTACTACGCATCGATACTCATGCCCTACTCCGGGATGGTCGAGAGGGCCCTGTCCAAGGTGAGGATGCTCAGGCCCAGGCTCATAGCCCCGAGCCACGGGGCCCTTCATAGGGATGTGGAAGCCTTATTGAGGATCTACGAGGGCTGGGTCTCCTGGAGGCCGAGCGGAAAGGTCCTCATCCTAGTAGGCAGCCAGTACGGTAACACGGAGGCGTTGGCCCGGGAGGCAGCTAGGGGCGTGGAGGAGGAGGGCCTTGAGGCCGTCATCGTTGACAGCGCTGAGGCCCAGCCGGACGATCTGCTGGCGCTCACGCTTGAATCCGCTGCCATCCTCATAGCGTCGGCTACCCACAACGGGAGGCCCTTCCTGGGGATCAGATACTACCTGGATCTCTTGGAGGAATACAGACCTAAGAACAAGGTTTCAGCGATAATTGGGACCTTTGGATGGGGAGGAGGGGCTTTAAAGTTCATCAGGGATTCCCTTGAATCCCTGAAGATACCCGTAGTTGGCGAGATCGAGGTGAGGGGGAGACCGAGGGAGGAGGATCTGAGGGAGGCGAGGGAGCTCGGGAGGCTCCTGGCCATCGAGGCCAAGAAGACCATGGCCAGTGTTTAGCCCCTGGATACCTCTTGGAAGATCCTCTGAAGCTCCCTGAGGACTATGAACGGGTGCTCCCTCAACCTGCTCCTATCCAACCCCCGCTCCAGGGCCAGGAATGACTCCAGCAGGGCCAGGCCCCTGGCCACCCCGCTGAGCCTGCCGGCGGGACCGATGATGAGGAAGTCGGCCCCTCTCATCCTGAGGTATGCGAGCACGGCTGTAAGCATGGGATGGGCCTCTTCACCGAACCTCCTCCTGCTCAGGAAGGAGAAGGCGTTCGCCGGCGCGCAACCCACCCTGTAGCCCCTCTCCTTGAGGAAGCTCATCGCATCAGCCGCCAAGGAGACCGAAGCTGGGTCTAGCACGACCACATCGACCAAGAACTCCTCCACCCCGGCTCTCTCCGCCTTAGGGATCAGCTCCTCCTCGAGCATCCTCAGCTTCACCTCCCTCCTCATGCTCCCCAGCGCATCCCTCGGGTCGAAGGCAACCAGAACGGCCGATTTTATCCCGGACTCCCTTATGGCGGACAGCTCCTCATCCCCTGTATCCCTGTATATTGCGTTGGCCACCGAGATGTCCTCGATCCCGAGCTCCCTGGCCTTCCTGTAGGCCCGGATCCTCACCTCGGGGCTCAGGCCGTCGATGAAGACTGGGACCCCGAACTGGGAGGCGAACTTGAGATAGGGCTCGGCCGCCCCGGCTGAGGATATGATCACATCGAGTGCGTAAGGTATGTGAAGCTCCCTCGAGGACCTCAGGTCCATCTCCACCAGCCTCCTCTGCCCCTCCTCATCGAAGATCCCGAGATCATGATCCTTCACCCTCAAATCCCCCTTATAGAAGATGGATGAAACTATAAGGACGAGTCCCTCCCTCAGCATCCCCATAAGATCACCTTAGAAGTTCGATCGCTCTTGATATCCCCTTAGGAGAGCTTATTATCACGCCCGCCACCTTGGGGATCCTCCCGAGCTCCCTCATGAGCTCCCTGCAATCAACCCTCTTAACATCCGTTATCCCCATCTCCCTGAGCACGCTGGCCTCTAGCTCCTCGATCCCCGGCATCACCATCGCGTACACCGGAATCCCGCCCAGGAAGTCGATGAGCCCCTCTATTTCCTCGGCCGATTGGATAGGTTGAGTGACGACGAAGTCAGCCCCGGCCTCTATCTTTGCCCTCAGGGCTTCACTAGGTTTGATCTGGGAGGCCACACCCACCCTGATCCTGATCCCATGCTCCTTGATCAGCCTTATCGCTCTAACGGGATCCAGATCTGTTGGCGATCCTATGGACGGTGGATCACCCCTCACCAGGACCACCCTCCTTACCCCGACCTCCTGAAGGGCCATCATCTCCGAGAGGAATCCGAGCTCACTCCTGTCCATGACCCTGTAGTTGGGGACAGCCTCCACTCCCAGGCCCCTGGCCACCACCGAGAGCGGTAGGGGGGATGGGGTCAACCTCCCGAAGGGGCATTCGGGAATGGATATGAAATCTGCGAGTCCCATGACCCCAGAAATATGCTTTAAGAACTTCTGAAAGCTTGAAGGAACTATCTCCACTCCTATTTCCACACTAATCCCCCCGGGCCCTCGCGCGGGTTGAGGAGTAGCGAGGCTTTAGAGGGAACCTCGATGCCAGAGACACGAGCCTAGATCCTCCGGGATGGCTCACTCCGTCTCGGATCCCAATCCCCCCACCGGCTTTGGTGGCGGTGCGCTAACGAAGATTAATAAATGCTTCTTGCGGTCACAGCTAGGTGTAGGAGTTGGTCAGGAAGCAGGACCCTGGGAGGGATGATGAGAGGGAGAGCCGCGATGTGACGCTCATAGTGGCCGATATAATAAAGCAGGCTGATTTTGGGAGAGGAATAGTGAGGCTGGATCCCGAAATAATGAAGCAGCTTGAACTGACGAGCGGTGACTACGTGAGGATCTACGGCTCCAGGGTGACGCACAGCAGGGTCATGCCATCCGTCAGCATGGACGTGGGGACCAGGTACATAAGGATGGACAAGATAGTCAAGGGGAATGCCGGGGTCAGGACTGGAGATAAGGTTAGGGTGAGGCCCGTTGATGTAGGAGAGGCATCTAAGGTCGTCTTAGCCCCACAGGATCACATGATAAGGGTTGCACCTGACTTCCACACGTGGGTCAAGAGGAGGCTCCTGGACTTCGCCGTGACCAAGGGCGATATAGTCCTGATCCCCATATTCCAGAGGTTCATATCCCTAGTCATCGTCAGCGTGACCCCTGGCACCTATGGGAAGGTGGGTCCCAACACTATAATAGAGGTGAGGGAGTCTCCAGTTGAGCTTGCTAGGATAGTCCTCCCGACCGTCACCTATGAGGACATAGGAGGACTGAAGGATGCGATACAGAGGATAAGGGAGATGGTGGAGCTCCCACTGAGGCACCCTGAGCTGTTCAGGCACCTGGGCATAGATCCACCGAAGGGAGTCCTCCTCTACGGCCCTCCCGGAACAGGGAAGACCCTGCT
>MAIU01000040.1 GCA_003344655.1 Candidatus Korarchaeota archaeon NZ13-K | reverse complement strand
GGAGGGCCATAGAGCTTGGAGCAAAGCCCTGGGCTGAGGACAGAGCGGTTGAATGCCTGAGGCCCCTCTCTCAGCTCAGGGACTCGCTTGAGATCTACACGTACCCCAGGTGCATGGGGGAGAACTCCTGCAGGAGGGCTGGCCTCGAGCCAGTGGTGCTGGGAAGCATAGGCGAGGAGACGAGCGCTGAGGACACCGTGAGGGCGGCCAGGGATATGGAGAGAATCGGAGTGGATCTCCTGCTCTTCATTGGCGGTGATGGTACGGCTAGGGACATATGCAGAGCCATAGGCACGAGGCTCGTCTGCCTGGGGATCCCGGCAGGGGTAAAGGTTTACTCCTCAGTCTTCTCAGCCAGCCCCAGGGCCGGTGGCGAGCTAGCCCTCAGGTTCCTCAGGGGTGAGGTGAGCGAGGTCGTGGAGGCCGAGGTCCTGGACATAGATGAGGATGCCTTCAGGAATGGGAGGCTCTCCGTGAGACTTTATGGCTACCTGAAGATCCCCTACGATTCCGGTTACGTGCCGGGTGGTAAGATCCCCTCCTCCCACTCCGAGAGCCACGATAGGGAGGCCATAGCGGCGGAGCTCCTCGAGACGATGGAGGGGGATGTGATCTACCTGGTAGGGCCGGGCAGCACGACCAAGGAGGTTATGAGGGCTCTTGGCCTGGACTTCAGTCCACTGGGCGTCGATGCCATCCTGAACGGGAGGCTTATTGGGAAGGATCTGAATGAGAGGCAGATACTGGAGCTCATCTCGGGGAGGAGGGCGAAGATCGTGGTCACACCGATAGGCGGCCAGGGCTACGTTTTCGGGAGGGGGAATCAGCAGATCAGTCCCGAGGTCATCAGGAGGGTGGGAAGGGAGAACATCGTGATAGTCGCGACGAGGGGGAAGCTCGAATCCCTGCACGGGAGGCCGATGCTGCTTGACACCGGTGATGAGTCCCTGGACAGGGAGCTGGCGGGCTACTACAAGGTGATATCAGGCTACAGGGAGTATACGATCTACAAGGTGATTCCGGCCCTCCCTCAGGAGTCCTCGGGGTGATTCTCACCTCCCTTCTCCCCCACGGGCGGGCCCGATCGGGGCATCGACGCCTGGGAGGGGGCTCGCGAGACTGGGAAAGATATCTGGGATTCGCGGGGCCCCCTTCAGTCGCCCTGAGCATAGGAGTTGAGCTGCTCCGAGATACCTAGAGAGCTCACCCTTCCCTCTAGGAACCTCCTGATGGGGCATGCCCCGACCCTCCTGCGTAAACGTGCCCATGATGAATGCGAGATGCTGCATTGACCCTCTCTCATCAACTTGAAACCGCTTTCCAGGAAAGGGGGGTGATGGAGCGAGGGAAATACCTCCTGATACCGCCACGGGTGATGTCATAGCCTCATAGCCCCGTAAAGGGGATCGAATCCGGGGAGATACCTATCTAGAGCTCTGATTAGAGGATTTCAGCGCATCGGAGTCTCTCGGCTAACTCATCACCTGGCCGTCTCCCCGCCGTCTATGACGACGCACGTTCCCGTTATGTAGGAGGACTCCTTAGAAGCCAGGAAGGCGAAAAGAGCTGCTATCTCCTCTGGAGAAGCGTGCCTGCCAATCGGTATCGTCTTGTTAACCTCCTCAATCATCTCCGGCGTGTACTCCGCGAGCTGCATGGGGGTCAGAACGTACCCGGGGCACACAGCCACTACCCTGAGCCAGGGTGCGAACTCCAACGCGAGTGTCTTGGCGAGGAGTATCAGGCCGGCCTTGGAGGCGTTGTAGTGGGCGTAGTAAGGGTGGCCCCTCATGCCGTTCGTCGAGGCTGTGAAGAGTATGACGCCCTCCCTCTGCCTCACCATCATCCTCAGGGCCTCCCTCGCGCAGAGGAAGGCGCCCGTCAGGTTGACGTCTATCACCCTCTTCCACTCCTCATAGCTTATATCCAGGAAGGGGGTCCTGTAACTTATCCCCGCGTTGGCTATGAGGACGTCAACCCCTCCGAGCCTCCTCTCCACCTCCCTGAAGGCCCTCATGACCTGCTCCTCTGAGGAGACGTCAGCGACGGCTCCCCCCTCAATCCTCGGATTCTCGGAGAGGACCCTCCTCAGTCCCTCCTCGTTCACGTCTATTATGAAGACCCTCGACCCCTCCTCCACGAACCTCCTGGCGATTGCCAGACCTATGCCGCTCGCCGCTCCCGTCACCACCACCCTCTTGCCCGCTAGATCCGGGTACATGCGCATCCCCCGTTGAATTATGGTGAGATATAAAATTTTGAATATGGACCCACCTTTCCGACGACACCCAAGTCTCCGCTGAGGTGAGGTTTTAAGTTTCCGGGTGCGATTGGAATGAGGTAGCATGCCGAAGCTGGATCTGATCAGGAAGGTCGCCTCGAGTCCCAGGGTCAGCCCGGAGGTGCTCTCAGTCCTATCCAGGCTGAGGGAGAGGAGCATAATCAGGCTGATCTCCCAGAACCCGAATGCCCCTCCAGATGCCTTGGAGAGGCTATCAGCATCCGAGGACGAGGGTATCAGGATCCACGTGGCCTCCCACCCCAACTGCCCCGAGGCCGTCCTGAGGAGGCTGGCCGGCGATCCCTCTCCTGGGGTCAGGAGGGCGGTCGCGGAGAACCCAAAAGTCAGCGATGAGATCCTGGAGCTGCTCTCCCTGGATCCGGATCCGGAGGTGAGGGCTAAGGTTGCTGAGCGCGGTCATCCGGGAATACTGATGAGGCTCTCCTCGGATGAGAGCGAGAAGGTAAGGAGGGCCGTTGCATCCAACAGGAGACCCCCTGGAGGCCCTGGTCGGGGATCCTTCCGCTGAGGTGAGAGCAGCAGTCGCCGGGAATCCGGCGGCAGAGGGGATTCTGGAGGCGCTAGCTGATGATAGGGAAGAGCTCGTCAGGGTGGCCCTGGCGAGCAATGAGAAGCTTCCAGCTGCCATTCAGGAGAGGCTGCTGAGGGATCCCTCAAGGTACGTGCTCGAGGCTCTGGCGAAGAACCCCTCCGCTGAGCCGGGAGTCCTCAGGGCCCTGGCGGGGCACCCTGATGAGTGGATCAGGAGGGCGGTCGCCTCGAACAGGTCAGCTCCGAAGGAGCTGCTCACGGATCTTTCTAGGAATGGGAGTGAGAACGTGAAGCTTGCGCTCGCATCAAACCCGAAAACCCCTCCGGAAGTGCTGCTAAGCCTGGCGGGATCAGCCGGGGAGAGGCTGAAGCTCGCGCTGGCATCAAACCCGAACGCCCCAGAGAGCCTCCTGAGGATGCTATCGAGGGAGAGCAGCAGGGAGATACTACTAGCCCTCGCCGAGAATGTGAGTTGCCCTCCGGAAGTGCTGATGAGCCTGGCTAAGGCTGGGGATCCCGAAATCAAGGCAGCAGTTGCCAGGAACCCGAGAGCCCCTCAGGATGTCTTCGATGAGCTGGCCAGGTCCGGGAACGTTTACCTGATGATGATCGCGGCAATCGATCCTAGGACCAGGGTGGAGACCCTGAGGGAGCTCCTGCTCAGCGGGGACCCCGAGGTCAAGGACATGCTCGTGCTGAACCCCAGGTTCAGCCCTGACCTCCTTAGGAATCTGATAGAGGAGCCCACCCCGCTCCTCAAGGTCCTGATGGCCCTGGATCCCAGGACGAGCCCTGCCACCCTGAGGGAGCTCTCCAGGGAGGAGGATGAGGATATAAGGCTGGCTGTGGCTCTCAATCCATCGACACCCGCTGATGTCATCTCGGAGCTCTCAAAGGATCCCGACAGATTGGTGCGCGAGGTCGCCTTCGAGAGGATCTTCGGGGGCTCGGGTTAAAATATTCACAATAGTTATTTTTCAGGGATGGCCATGATGAGGTACAGGTGCGGTGTTTGCGGCTACGTATACGATCCCTCGAAGGGGGACGAGAGCAGGGGCATCGGGGCCGGAACGCCCTTCGAGGATCTCCCCGATGACTGGGTATGCCCGATCTGCGGCGCCCCGAAGAGCGCCTTCTACCCGCTGGAGGACGAGGACAGCATGGAGTGGTGACGTCAAGTCTCTTCAAAGATTTTTTAATCCACCGGGGGCCGCGGGATGATCATAATATGGGTGATACCGAACGAACTGGCCATATCTAGGATGCCCACCAGGAGGGAGGACCTGAGGCTCATCAGGGCCGCGGGCTGCAGGGCCGTGGTGTGCCTGGCCACGGAGAGGGAGCTGGCGCCCTTCTGGGGAGGCATACTCAGCTATGAGAATGCTGTAATATCGGAGGGCATGGACCTCTACTTCCTCCCAGTGGAGCCGGGAGACGCCCCGGATTTGAGGGAAATGCTGGACCTCCTCAGCTGGATCTCGTCCAGGGCCACAAGGGGGAGACCCGTTGCCGTGCACTGCTTCGCGGGCGTCGGGAGGGCCGGCACGGTCGCCGCGGCATACCTGATATTCACCAGGGGGATGACCCCCCAGGCAGCTCTCGATTACGTGAGGAGGATAAGACCTAATGCCGTCGAGTCCCAGAGGCAGGAGGAGTCCCTGATGAGGCTAAGCTCCACGATAAACCTCCTTCTGTCGGGGGAGATCCCGATTAGGGCGATACTCGAGCCGATAGAGACGAAGAGGCCCGGGGGCCTCAGGAGGCTCCTCTCCCTCCTGAGGGGCCGGCGAGCTCAGCCCTGAGGTGGGTGCAGGCAAGGCTTATAACGGGCAGATGGAAAGGGCCTTATGCTGAGGTACGACAAATCCCCGCCATTCCCACCGGAGGAGTTCCTGACGGTCAGGTACGAGGAGCTCTTGGGGTTCGTTAGCTCCGTGTTCTCAAGGCTGGGGGTTCCGGATGAGGATGCCAGGGTCGTGGCCGAGAACCTGGTGGCCGCCGACCTGAGGGGGATAGAGTCCCACGGCGTGGCCAGGCTGAGGAGGTACGTAGAAGGGATAAGGAGAGGAGCCGTCAAGGTGAGGCCGAACATAAGGGTTGTCAGCGAGGGTCCCTCCTTCGCCCTGGTGGATGGGGACTCCGGCCTGGGTCAGGTGGTGGGCAGCTTCTCGATGAGGCTCGCCATAAGGAAGGCGAGGGAGAGCGGATTGGGCTTCGTGACCGTCAGGATGAGCAACCACTACGGTATAGCTGGCTACTACGCGATGATGGCCCTCGATCACGACATGATAGGGGTCTCCATGACGAACTCCAGGCCCCTGGTCGCTCACACGGGGGCCCTGGGCAAGTGGCTGGGGACCAATCCAATAGCGGTGGCTGCACCCACGGTCAGGCCCCCGCCCTTCGTCCTCGACATGGCCACCAGCGTGGCCCCCATAGGGAAGATGGAGGAGTACTCCAGGTTGAGGAGGAAGGTACCGCTGGGCTGGGGCATAGACTCCCAGGGGAGGCCCTGCGACGATCCCGATGTCATAATGAGGGAGGGGGCCCTCCTGCCCCTCGGGGGGCTCGGTGAGGTGTTCGGTGGTCATAAGGGGTATGGACTGGCCCTTATGGTTGAGATATTCACGAGCGTGCTGAGCGGGGCGGCCATGCTGAGGGAGGTCGGTCAGACAGAGGCCCCTAGGCCCGCGAACGTGGGCCACTTCTTCATGGCCATCGACATCTCCAGGTTCATGCCCGTCGAGGAGTTCAAGGAGAGGATGGAGAGGCTGAGGGAGGCCCTCAAGGGAGCACCCCTCCATCCCGAGTTCGAGAGGATATGGATCCACGGGGAGAAGAGCTATCTCACCTCCCTCAGGAGGATGGAGGAGGGGATCCCCGTGCACAGGAGGGTTTTCGAGGAGATGAGGCAGATAGCCTTAGAGGTGGGCGTCGAGTTCCCCTGGGAGGCCTGAGCAGCCTTATCCTCTAATCCCCCTCAGCCGGGACGCGATGCCGAGGCCTCGAGGATCCTGTTGATGGCCTCCTCCAGTGCCCTGACGGAGGCCTCTAGTATGTCCCTGCTGGCTCCTGCTGCCCTAACCTCCCCCGAGGGTCCCAGAACGCTTATCATGAGCTCCCCTATGGCCTCGGATCCCGTCGAGACCGCCCTCAACCTGAACCTCCTCAGCGTTATGCTCGGGACCCCGCGCATCGACACCATGGCCTTTGTCAGCGCGTCCACGGGCCCAACCCCGTGGGATGATGAGACCGCCTCTCTCTCCCCGACGAGGGCCATCACAGTGGCTGTTGGTGTTATCCCGCTTCCAGTGACGACGACCCACTCCCTCACCCTGAAAGGCTTGGACCTCGCCCCCAGGACCTCCTCCGCTATGGACCTCAGCAGGGCCTCTGTTATTCTGACACCCTCTCCTGAGAGCTCCTTGATCCTCCTGAGGACGCTCTCCACATGCTCCTCACCGACCGCGTATCCCATCTCCTTCAGCACCTGCTGGACGGCCGTCCTCCCGGAGAGGCCGCCCACCCAGAACCTCCTCCTGCCCCCGACCTCCGCAGGGTCTATGAGCTCGTAGCTGGATGGATCGAGCGAGATGGCCCTGACGTGCACGCCAGCCTCGTAAGTGAATGTCAGGGTCCCGACGATGGGCGATATCTCGTGAACGGGTACACCGCTCAACCTCTCAACCACCTCGCTCAGGCTCGTCAGTAGCTCAGTCTTGACGTTCGTCTCCAGGCCCGCGAGCTTCCTGAGGGCCATGACGACCTGCTCGAGCGGTGCTATGCCCGCCTTCGGCCCCAACCCGTTGACCGTCACGTGCACCTGATCGGCACCCTCTATGGCCGCCACCACCGAGTTCGCGGTTGCCATTCCGAAGTCGTTGGAGAAGGTGACGCTTATCGGAACATCGAACCTCCCCCTCGCCTCCCTCACGATATCCCTCACCCCTTCAGGGAGGAGGGCTCCGACAGGATCGCTGAGGTTTATCCTGTCGGCCCCCTTGCGCAGAGCGATCTCGCAGGCCTCCCAGAGGAAACCCCTCTCCGCCCTCCCGAAGTCCTCGGCCGTGAACTCCACAGCAAGTCCCAGCGATTTGGCGAAGCTCACTGAATCCTCTATCCTCCTCAGAGCCTCCCTCTCGCTGATCCCAACTGCCCTGAGGAGCTGGCCGCTCACTGGAGTGAAGATGTTCACAGAGTCCACTTCAGTCTCCGCGGCAGCCCTGACGTCCTCCCTCAGGGCCCTGGCGAGGGCGCAGAGCTCCGGGCCTGATCCAGATCTTGAGATCCTCCTGACGGCCCTCACGACCTCCTCAGTGATCCTCCTCTCCCCCTCCGAGTAGGAGGGGAAGCCCACCTCTATGGCGTCGACCCCGGCCGTGTCGAGGTGGCTAGCAAGCTCTATCCTCCCCTCAAGGCCGAAGGAAACCCCTGGCACCATCTCGCCGAGCGTGAGCGTCGAGTCGAAGATCCTCACCCTCCTGGGGGGCATGTGCCAGCGGGGCGCCCCTGCTTAAAAACCCCAGGGGGGCTCAGGGGGCTGACATCCTCTCCCAGGCCCTCTCCGGGGGGCTCAGGGACTTGGAGGGCAGGGCCACGACCTCCACCTCAACGTGAACGGGAAAGGGGACGCTGCTCCCCATCCCCCAGATGAGGGCCTCGTGATCGGAGAGCGTCGGCAGGTAGGACTGTATGTCCTCCACCTCCGTGTACTTGGATATGGCCTCCTGATCGTTCCCGTTCCTGAGCCTGAAGCTGACCACGGTGTTCGCCTGACTTATCACGCTCTTGCTCACGTAAGCCGGCCTCTGCGTCACGACTATGAACCCGAGGTTGTAGCCTCCCGCCTGGCTTATCGCCTCAACAATTGACTGAGCGGCCCCGACCTCGTAGGGATCCCCGACTATCGAGAACCCCCTCTCCGGGACCAGGTACTGGGCCTCCTCGATGACCACTATCAGGGCGAAGTCCCCCTCTCTCCTCCTGGAGACCGCGTAACTTGAGAGCTCGTCTATCACGCTCTTCACGGTCAGGAACTGCTCCTCGTACCTCCTGTCGGATGAGAAGTCGATTATGACCAGGGGGTTCCTCCTAACCTCCTCCACAACGCTCATCCCTCCCCCGGAGTCCAGCCTGCCAGCCTCCCTCCTCAGCCTTGACTCTATCTCAGCGATCAGGGACTGCTTCAGCCTCATCTCCCTGGCCACCCTCCTGAGGCTTCGCAATGCGAGCTCCATATCCCCCTCTGCCTCCCTCAGGGCCGAGGTGAGGACCCGGTACGAGAGGGTCCCCGGCCTGTATCCCAACCTCCTGGCCACGGACTGGGGGCTCATCGAGCCAACCCTCGGCAGGAAGGAGGAATAGTCGTGGACGATCCCTCCCCTGGAGGCGAGCCTCTCGTACTCCCCCCTCCTGTCGAGCACCAGGAACCTCGGCCTCGGCCTAAGATCGGATGCCTTCGCTATCAGGCTGGCCACGAAGCTGCTGTTGTGGACGAAGGCCCCGTTGGCCAGGAAGCTCTGGGCCTCCGGCACATCCAGGTCGTAGACGTACCTGTCCTTCGTGTAGACCCTCCTGACGCTCACAACCCTCTCAAGGTTCACAGATGCCTTGTAGATGAGCCCCTCCCTCTTCGGAAGGGCGCTCACCCTCAGGAGCGTGCCCCCATCCATTCCCAGGCTCGAATCACCCCAGCTCTCGATCCTGTCCATGAGCACCCTGAGGGAGATGGGATCCACTAGGAAGCCGTTCTGGCAGAA
The DNA here is from genome assembly GCA_003344655.1 of Candidatus Korarchaeota archaeon NZ13-K. NCBI lineage: Archaea > Thermoproteati > Thermoproteota > Candidatus Korarchaeota archaeon NZ13-K. The sequence goes on along the minus strand of MAIU01000040.1, from coordinate 875 downwards.
CCTCAGGGTGGTGACCCCCAGCATCGAGAGCAATGTGGACAGGGCAATAGCTCTCCTCTCCCCGCAGAGTATCATGGATCCTCCCCTGGAGTCGTGGATCGAGCACCTCACCAGAAGCTCCCTGAGGGCCCTGGCGAGAGGGTGGTACCTCCCCCCGAGCCCCTCCACCTCACTCGGGAGGTTGAGGATGGAGGAGAGACCCTGCAGGAGCGCCCTGGAGAGCTCGGGCGACCTGACGAACACCCCCCTCTTCTCCAGTATCCTGAAGTCGACGCCGGCCTCCAGGCAGGCGAGCCTCACGTCAGCTATGTCGGGGTCCATGATGAGGACCCCGTCCCTCATGGCCACCCCCGATGCCAGGGCTATGCCGATGAGCCTGTCGAGGTGATGGGCCCCCGACCCGGGGTTCAGGGCCACCCCCCTGGGGACGACCAGGTAGCTCTCCCTCATCCCCATCAGCCTCCTCGGGGTCGCAGCTATCAGGCTGCTCCCGTCAACGGTCACTAGGAGGCTGTGGTCCTCAGTCACCCTTATCCTCCTGCCCGTCGAGGTCTCCACCTCGTAGAGCTCCCCGTCGAGCGCGTGCCTGTAGATGCCGGCCACCCCGCACCACCTGGGGACCAGGTCGCTCCCCAGGGAGAGGGTCTGGTACCCGAGACCCCTGAGGTCCAGCAGGACATCCTCCTTGGCCTCCTTTGGGACCATCCTCTCGAAGAACCTCTCTATTGGGCCCACGAAGTACTCCCTCCTCATAGAATCGTAGAGCACGATGACGCTGTCCCCGGTCACGCTCTTCCCGCTCCTGGTCATCCCCGTGACGAACATGTGGCCCCTGGCCACGGCCGCGAGATCTATGGAGAAGGGGACCCCCGTCC
>MAIU01000039.1 GCA_003344655.1 Candidatus Korarchaeota archaeon NZ13-K | reverse complement strand
GGCCCTGGAGGTCCCATCGAGACCGCTGGATATCGCGTTGACTACCACATCAGCCCCGCTCTCCCTCAAGGCCTCGAGCACGTCCTCCTCCCTGCCCTCAACGACCCTGATGGAGGAGGCCATGTGGGGGTTCAGCTCATCCCTCAGGATCCCCCTCCGGACCTCCACCCCAGTTCTGGGAACCTCAATGGCCTTGATGGTGGAGTTTGGCTCCGAGAATATCGCCTCGGATAGATCCTTTCCCACCTTCCTAGCGTCCACATCGAAGGCCGCCACGACCTCGAGGTCGTCGACCGTGAAGCCCCCTACCTCCGGGTGCCAGAGCCCATCCGCCTTTGGATTGCTCCTGTAGTAATGTATGCCCTGAATGACAGCTGAGGCGACGTTCCCGACACCAATGAAGGCGACCCTCAGCTTGCGCATGGTCATCGCTATGTCGATCATCATCAAGATAAAAAGGGTTCGATGGGCCCTCAGTAGAAGCCTATCGCCCTCACCCCGTTCCTCCTCAGGTACCTCTCCACGCTCCTCATCGTCATGATCGTGAGCGAGAGGAGGATTAGGGTCTCCAGGATCGATATCAGGACAGCGAAGCCGATGAGGGAACCTGACTCCGAGCCCGCGCTCACCTTCAGCAGGTAAGCCGGGGCCACGTAGGGTATTGCGAGGTAAACTAACCTCATGTTCTCGGGTATGACCCTCGTGGGGACTATGAGCACTCCCACGGTGGAGAAGTTCAGTATCTCCAGGAACTGCTCGGAGACGCTTGTCCTCATGGCCAGGGCCGATATCGTGAGCCCGTAAAGGAGGCTCTCCAGAGAGACCACAGTGAACCCTAGGAGGGCGAGCTCAGGGCTGAGGAGGGAGAACATGTCAACCGAGAAGAGGGCTCCCACCAGGATCCCCATGAGGGCTATTGTGAGCGAGGAAACTATGGTGGCCACTATCAGCCTTCCTCCTATCACGTAGAACGGGGATATGCCCCTCATCAGGTGCTCCTCCACCATCCCTATTGAGATGAAGAAGTTGGACCATCCCCCGACGAGGCTGGAGAAGTTTGAGATCACGCTCCAGCAGGCTATGGTCCAGTAAGCTGACCTTAGGGCCATATCAAGCTCCCCCCTGGGGACGAAGAGGAGCACCCCCAGTATCAGGAGCAGGACCCACATCGCGTTGGACACCACCATGTTCAGGAAGCTGTACCTGAGCCTCCAAAGCCTGAGGAGATGAAGCCAGATAAGGATCCTGATCATATTGATCCGCCCCCCAGGGCCCTCCTCTCAGCCTCCCCCATGGCCGCGTAGGACAGGGCATTGTAGAGGGCTGCCATGCCGAGCAGCACGCCCATTATGGTCAAGGCCTCCCTCAGGACGGGAGTGGAGAGCAGCGCTGAGAGCCTGGCCAGCTCGAAGGTGTAGGTCGTGGGGAGGAGCTGAGATATGACCCTGGCCCAGAGGGGGAAGAGGTAGGATGGGTAGAACGCTCCGGAGAGTATGAGTATCACGGGGTTGAGCCAGCTCAGTATGTTGCTCTCCTCCTTCACCATGAGGAGGAGGGAGGCGAATATGGCGGAGAAGCCGAGGAGAGGGAGCATGCCCATGAGTATAGCCGCGGCCATGAAACCGGCATCTAGGAGCATTCCGGTTCCCTTCCTCCAGAAGAGGAGCGGCAGGAACTCTGCCAGCTGAACGAAGCTCCAGAAGATGTACCTGGGGACGTAGGACATCACGAGTATGGTCGATGTCCTGTGGGGTGCCAAGAGAACGTAAGGCAGGGTCCCGGCCCACCTGTGAAGGAGGACGGAGCCCCCGACGTCCCACATCACCGAGAGGGATGTCGAGGCTATCAGCGTGGAGGAGACGAAGAAGATCACCGGATCGACGTCCGAGCCCACGTTGGTCCTGAAGGACTGCGCGGAGCCGAAGAGGAGGCCCGCGCCTAGCACGAGCGAGAGCATCAGGTAGGGCCAGAGGAGGAAGGCCAAGAGGTTGGCCCTGTTGTTCTTGACGAAGTAGAGGTCCAGGAAGATCCCGGACTTGAAGAGGGATGCCAGGCCCATCATCCCCTCCCCCCGGTGAGCTTAACGAAGACGTCCTCGAGCGATGGCTCCGTCACCTCCACCCTCCTCACGCCGCAGCCTAGGGAGTGGAGCCTGCCCAGCAGAACCTGTGTCAGCCCCTCCACCTCAGCCTGGGTTGAGCTCACCCTCACCCTGACCTCCTCGCTCGCGATCATAACCTCCACGGGTCTCCCGATCCCCCTGTGAAGCTCCTCCCTGAGTTCAGAGGTGCTGAGCCTGGCCGGGAGCATCAGGAGGACCTCTATCGTCACTTCCCCCTCCACAATTCTTTTCAGGTTCTCCACAGTGTCCATGGCCACTATCCTTCCCTCATTCATTATAGCGACGCGATCGCACATTATCTCGGCCTCGAACATGTTGTGGGTCGTCACCAGCACGGTCTTTCCCTCCTCGTGGGCCAGCCTGATCATGAGCTCCCTCACCATCCTGGCGGAGTTCGGATCCAGCCCCAGGGTGGGCTCATCCAGTATCAGCACCTCAGGGTCAGTCAGCAGGGCCCTGGCTATGCTTAGCCTGGCCTTCATCCCGGTGGAGTACTCCTCGTAAAGCTTATCTGAGGCCCCGAGCTCCTCCAGGCCAACCAGCCTCAGTAGGGAGTCCACCCTCCCCTTCAGCTCACCCCCGTCCAAACCGTAGAGCATCCCGAAGTACCTCAGGTTCTCCCTCCCCGTTAGCTTCCAGAAGAATCCCCTCTCGACGGAGAGAGAGACCCCTATCCTCCTCCTGACCTCCTTGGGCTCCCTGACCACATCGTATCCCATGACGGTGGCCCTTCCGGAGTCCGGGAGGAGGAGAGTGCTCAGTATCTTCACGGTAGTCGTCTTCCCGGCGCCGTTTGGTCCAAGCAAGCCGAAGACCTCTCCCCTCTCGACGGAGAAGGAGATACCCTTGAGTGCATGCACCACGCTCCTCTCCCGCCGGATCCCCCTCCTCAGGTAAGTCACGTACCTCTTCTCCAGCCCCTCCACCTCTATGGCTTTCATGATCCCCCGACTAGTTCTGGGATAGTTATTTTAAGTTGAGCTGACAGAAGTGAGCATAAGCTGAACGCATCGGAAAGTTCTAATGCCGAGGATCGGCATCGACCCAGCATCACGATTTTTAATCATGGGGGGAGGCGCCGATGGGATGAGCGACAGAGCCCTCGTGATCGTGTGGCCCCTGCTGGCCCAGGCCTTCGCGATCCTGGTTGTGGTGAGCACGAGGCCCTCCCCGGCGATGGAGCTGGGGGTGGGAGAGTCCATAGGCCTCTCGCTCTTCTACGTGGCCTTCGTCTCTCTAGCAGCCCTTCTAATGGTCTATCTCATTCACAGGGGAAGGGAGCTCGCTTTGAAGGTCCTCACCTCCCTTGTGCTCGTCTACTCCGCCTTCATATCCCTGGACACCCTTCTCAGCTACTACTTGGAGGTTCACTGGTCCCTGGAGCTGGCCCTCTCGATCCTGATGGCCTGGCTGAGCTTCAGGGAGGATCTACTGGGTAACCTGGCCAAGTCCCTGCTCGCGGCCTCCATGGCCTACCTCTTCGCCACCCTCTTCAATGACACATTCATATACTTCCTCCTGGCCCTCCTCTCCGTTTACGACACTTACTCCGTCTTCAGGGGACCGCTAAGCAAGCTCTTCTCCGTGTCCAGGGAGCCCCTCAGAGCCCTCATGGTCCTCCAGGGTGACGTGGGCATGGGGCTGGGTGACGTCTTCTGCTACTCGATGGCCTCGGCTGTCTCATTCAGATCCATCCGCTGCCCGCTCTGCCTCATCCCCATGACCCTGCTCAACTCCGGCATCGTCCTGACGATATACATACTCACGAGGAGGAAGAGGGCTCTTCCAGGGCTGAGCATACCTATACTCCTGTGGCTGGCGCCTCAGCTGGTGCTCTCCAACATTCCCTGATCAGCCGAGCCCTGCCGGTATGCGATTCCTCCGGGATTCAGATACGAGTCCTCAGGGTCCCTCATCCAGCCCCCGATTTCCCCTCACGATAGGGACGTTCCACCTGCCGCGGGCCAGCCAGATGAGGGAAAAGAGTCCCGCCAGGAGGTTGCTCAGGGATATCGAGAGCCACATCCCCCGGGATCCCATCCCCATCGGGAAGGCCATCAGATAGCCCAGCCCTATCCTCACGATCCAGAGCCTGAATATCCCTATCAAGGTAGGCACGAGGGTCCTCCCGGAGCCCCTGCCGGCCGACATGCCGACCATGAAGAGACCGAAGAAGGGGAGTGTAGGTATTAGGTATACAAGGAACGCGTCGGCCTCCGCCAGTATTGCCTCATCGTCGGTGAACGCATCGGCCAGGCTGACCCTCAGCGGGAAGACCATCAGCACTCCTAGGGATATCAGCGAGAAGACCGTCAGGGATGCCTTAAGGGAGATCTCCCTGGCCCTCTCAGCCCTGTTAGCCCCTAGGTTCTGTCCTATCATTATCGCAGAGGCCCCTGTCAAGCCGAAGAGCGCCGCATCAACTATATCCGCGACCACGAATCCTATCGAGTAGGCGGCCACCACCAGCACCCCGAGGGCGTTCACCAGCCTGAGCTGGGCAATGAAGGCGAGGCTGTTCATGAGACCCATGCTGAGTATTGGTAGGCCGATCCTCAAGCTCAGGTTGATCCACTCCCCGCTCAAGTCCCAGGTCAGCCCGACCTCCATGTCCCGATACCTCCTGATGAGCCCGCGGAGCGCAAACGCATTAATTGCCGCGCCGAGCAGGTCCGTCAGGGCGGCGCCCAAGACCCCGGTCCTGGGGAAAGGGGGAATCCCCAGGATCAGAAGGGGATCCAGGACAGTGTTGATGGATATCGCCACGGCGTTTATCACCGCCGGCCTCCTGGTATCCCCAACGGCCTGAAGGATCGTCTGATAGGAAAGAGAGATGTACTGCAGCAATAAAGTCAGGGAGATCACGGCCGAGTAATCCATGACCCATTCGTATATCTCCTCAGGGGTCGAGATGATCTCGGAGAATATGTAGCCCCTAAGTGAAAATAGGAGGAGGAAGAAGAGGGATCCCATGAGGAGGGAGGATGTTAGAAGCCTAGATGCCGATATGCTGGCCTTCCTGTAATCCCTCATGCCAACGTACTGCGAGATGACGCTCATCCCGACCGCACTCAGAGCGTTCATCGGAGCGCTGAAGAGGAAGATGACGGGCCATACCTGCCTGGGCACCGCCACGGCCAGGTCGCTGTACATGCTCAGCCAGAAGGCGTCTAGCACGTTATAAGACACCTCTATCAACCTAGTTATCAGGGGAGGTACACCGAGTTTGAAGAAGGTCCTCATTATCGGGCCGTTGACTATCTCCTCCCTGTAGCTGCTTATGGCACCCCCGCTCACTCGCCAACTCCCCGAACCTTGATTTAAAAATTTTTACGTATGTCTCCCGGCCGCTTTTTTGTTAAAAACTATAAATTGATGCGTTATAAATAAAAATTTAATTCATCAGACGCCTCAGTAGGAGAGTAGTATGTAGATGCCCATCGCCGCGAGCAGGGCGCCCCCCAGCCTGGTCAGGTGGACTCTCCTCATCCCTCCGCTGAATCCGGCCGCCAGTCTCCTCGAGGTCGCTGCCAAGATCACCAATCCAAGGCCCAGGCTCAGGGAGAGGGATGCCAGCCCCATGATCCCCCGGGATATATCCCTGAGTGAGCCCAGGAGTATGAGCGACCCTGTGAGCAGGGGGAAGTTGCACTGGACCATCGCAAGGCCCGCGCCGAAGCAAGCCAGAGGTCCTCCCCTTAGGCGGCCCACCGGGTCCCTCCCGGGGAGCTTGCAGGACCTCTCGGGTAGGATCAGGGAGTAAATGCCCAGGGATACTGCTGCCACTGCCAAAAACCTGGTGACCCACCTCGCCAGCCATATGGCCAGTGAGGATGCCACTAGCACGAGAAGGCCCAGGGTGAGGATGCCGGCCGTGGTCGCCAGGAAGCAGGTCGCGTAGCTCCTCCTTGTTCGCAGCCTCGCCAGGGAGGAGAGGGACATCATGAGGGGAAGGGAGCAGGGGGAGAGCGCTATCATCCCCCCGAGCGCGGAGAAGGATACCAGCTCGCCGAGGATGGGTCTCTCATCCTCCGTCATCCATCTCCTGAGGAACTCTGCCGGCTCGCCTCCCGGATGACCGCTGAACCTCTTCACCTCCTCACCGTTCACGAACAGTATGAATGTCGGGGTCTCCCTTATCCCGAGCCTGAGGAACAGCTCGTCGGTCCTACCCGGAACCAGCTCCACGTCGATCACCTTCACCCCCTCAGGCGGGTTCCTCTCCAGCTCAATCCAGTGGGGCATGATCTCCTCGCAAGTCGAGCAGAGCCTGCTCCAGAACATCACAGCCACCTTTCCCTCCCCGATCTCTCTCGTGAGATTCCCCTCCGGCTCGCAGCTGACCAGAATAGGGTGGAGCAGTGCGAGCGCTAGGATCAGTGGTGTAGCATCCCTAGGGCGCATGGGAGAGCTGTGGACCAACCTTTTATAGGGTTTGTGTCCGCCGAGCCGAGGATCGCTAATCCCCCGCCATACCTCAAGGCGCATTGAGGCCTCGAATCATCAGATGCCCTGATCAACCTTCAAGCCTGTAGTACTCATCCAAGTTCCCCCTCCAGTTCTCAGATTCGTACTCCGGAAACCTCTCCACCCTGCACAGGGGCTTCGCGATTATCTCCCTCACGGTGAATTTCCCGGAAGAAGTTAGCGCTGTGCGCCGCCCTGACGACCAGCGCTGTGTCCAGGCCCTTGTATGTGCCACCGCATGATACGACCTCCTCAACCTCACCGGCATCCGTGGCGATGACGACGGCCTCGACGGCCACCTTCGTGCCTGAGCCGAATATCTCGAGCGTCCTATCTATTATGGCCTCTGGCGTGGGATAATCCCACCTCAGGAACCTCGAGGGAGGGGCGAAGGACCTCGTGCCCTGGATTATCTTGACTCCTTCCCTCAACAGCCTCTCCCTTATCCTGGAGTACTCCCTCCTCATGAGCCCTATCGGGGATCTCCCCCCTAGGCCCCCAGGTGGTCTCGGGATAGTGAGTGAACATCAGGATCCTCACGTCCTCGCCCCTGAACACCTCAAGGGCCCTAAGCGCGCTCCTGCCCGTCTCCGATGCGATTATAACCTTCTCAACTCCCAATTCCCTGCACCTCCTCTTGGCAAGGCAGACCCTCTCCGTGTTCACCTCACCACAATACTCGAAATATCGCCTCCCTGGTCACGTCCATCCTCCCAGCCACCGGAGAGGCGCTATCCTTGAAAGGGTTCGAGTCAATGAGGTGATGCTGCACCGAGGCCGCTCTTGAGCGACCCGATCGGGGTCAGGAGCCCGCGCTCGAGCGTGACTGAACGAAAGTTTTATAAATGGACGGACCGTTAAAGCCCCACACATCAGGGGTGGGATTGTTGATCCAACTAGCAGGTCCCCGATGAACAGGGTAGCTGATTCCCTCGCCTCCTCACTCGAGAGCCGCGGTGTCAGTGTGATAATGGGGGTCATAGGCGGCTCCATAATGCCCTTGTACGATGCGCTCTACCACCATGAGTCCATCGAGGTCCTCATGTTCAGGCACGAGCAGGGGGCCGCGCACGCCGCGGACGCCTACGGCAGGATAACCGGGAGGCCCGGCGTCGTCCTGACGACGAGCGGCCCCGGGGCCACGAACATCTTAACGGGCCTTGCCAACGCCTACATGGATTCCTCACCTGTGCTCGCAATAACTGGCCAGGTTCCGACGGAGGTCTTCGGGAGGGACGCCTTCCAGGAGGCCGATATATTCGGCATGGCGGCCCCGGTGACCAAGTTCACCTACCAGGTCAGGGACCCTGGGGAGGCCGTACCTGCCGTCGACCTGGCCTATCGCATCTCCACCTCGGGCAGGCCCGGTCCCGTGCTAATTGACCTTCCCAGGGACGTTCAGGTGGCCGAGGCCCGTGAGAGCAGGGAGCTACCCATTGAGATCTCTAAGTACCTCCCGCCTCGCCCGGAAGTCGAAAGGGTGAGGGAGGCCTGCAGGCTCCTCCTCAGGGCTGAGAGGCCGGTAATGCTCGTTGGGGGAGGGGTTGGGGTTGCCAGGGCTCACGATGAGGTCCTCGCCCTGGCCGAGATGCTCTCAATACCGGTGGTAACGACGCTCATGGGGAAGGCAGCTTTGCCCTCCAGTCATCCCCTCGTCCTGGGCGTCGCGGGAATGCACGGCAGGCCTGAGGCCGATGCAGCCCTGGCCAACGCCGACTTGGTGCTAGCTCTGGGCACAAGGTTCTCGGACAGGACCGTGGGGAGTTTCGGGGAGATATCGAAGAAGGTGATCGTTCACGTGGACCTCGACCCCAGCGAGCTCGGGAAAAACGTGAGGGCATCCGTGCCAGTATTGGGGGATGTGAAGGAGGTGCTTAGGATGATGATAGAGCTAGTGAGGGACATTGAGGTGCGCAGGGATGATAGATACCTCTCCTGGCTCAGGGAGATAAGGAGGGAGTTCGAGAGATCCCTGGAGGAGTGGGCGAAGGATTTCAGGGGAATGGTACCCTGGATGGTCCTGAAGACGCTTAGGAGGGTCTTACCGGCCGACTCGATAACCGTAACGGGAGTAGGCAGCCATCAGATGTGGACGGAGCTCCACTGGGACGTCCTGGTCCCAGGCACCTTCATAACATCGGCCGGGCTGGGCACGATGGGGTTCGGCATACCCGCCTCCCTGGGGGCGAAGATAGCGGCGAGGGAGAGGAGGGTCCTCTGCATCGACGGCGATGGCTCTTTCCAGATGACGTTCAACAACCTGGCCCTGGTCAGGGAGTACTCCCTCCCCTTCATCGAGGTCGTGTTCAACAACAGGGCCCTGATGCTGGTCAAGCATTGGCAGAGGTTCCTCTACGGGGGGAGGATAATAGCGACGGAGTTCAGGAGATCCCCCGACCTGGAGGGGATAGCCCGCGCATATGAAATCGAGTATTCCAGACCAGAGAGCTACGAGGAGCTCGCAAGCAAGGTTGAATGGGCCGCAAGGAACGATGAGCCCCTTATAGTAGATCTACTGATGGACAGCGAGACGGACATAGTACTGCCCTGGGTGCAGCCGGGGAAGTGGCTCACTGAGGCCGTCCTCCCACCCCGGATGGAGGTGAGCCTTGAATGGAGAGGTTGAACGCTAGCGTTGAGAGGGTCGTTAGCGTCAGACTCTTCGGATCCCTAGATCAGTTTCTGAGGTTGGTGAACGTGCTCAGGAGGAGCAGGGCCGAGATAAGGGGAATGGAGGCCAGGTTCTTTGGAAGGGAGGTGCTAGTCATGATGAGGGTGGAGGGAAGGCTAAAAGACATAGAGTGGACCGTCAGGAAGGTCTTCAACCTGCCCGAGGTGAGGAAAGTGGAGCTACTCGACGACCTGAATGCATTGGAGCCTCCGGTCGTGGGGTGATGTTATGGCCAGGATCTACACGGAATCCGATGCCAGCTTAGATCCCCTCAGGGGGAAGAGGATAGCTGTGATCGGCTACGGCATACAGGGGAGGGCCCAGGCCCTAAACCTGAGGGACAGCGGACTTGATGTTCTAGTTGGCGCCAGGAGGGGGAGCTCCTATGAGCTGGCCGAGAGGGAGGGTTTCCGGGTGCTCCCGATAGGCAGGGCCGTCGCGGAGGCGGATGTGATCCTCTACCTGCTGCCGGACATGGTCCAGCCAGACGTCTGGAGGGAGGAGGTGGAGCCCAATCTAGGTGAAGATGTCACGGTGGATTTCGCCCACGGTTTCACGATACACTACGGGTTGATAAGACCAAAGGAATCCGTGGATGTCGTGATGGTGGCCCCAAAGGCCCCGGG
>MAIU01000038.1 GCA_003344655.1 Candidatus Korarchaeota archaeon NZ13-K | reverse complement strand
CTCAGCTCATCCCAGAGCTCCTCCATCGCGTCGTTCCCCTGGACGTAACCCGTCGGATTGTTTGGGTAGTTTATGAGGACGGCGCCAGCGCTCCCAAGATTCCTCAGGACCTCGCCCACTATGTCCTCCGAGGTGGGATCGTACGTCCTGAACTCCAGCCCCATGATCCTCGCGTTGTCGAAGTACTGGGTGAAGCCGGGAGCGGGCAGGAGGATTTTCCTCCTCCTGAGCACCATGAGAACGGAGGTAAGGGCCTGGGCCCCGCCGTTAGTGACGAAGATCCTATCGGGATCCAGATCCCTTCCCAGGAACCTTCTGGCGAACCTCGATATCCTCTCCCTGGTCTCCCTCATGCCCTCGAACGGCAGGTAGCTCCTGCCCACCTCCCCCACATTCCTGAGAAGCTCCCTGACGCTCAAGGGTGGGGAGTGGCTTGGGGTCCCTATGTGGGCGTTTATGACCCTCCTCCCTTCCCTCTGCCTCTCCGAGCATATCCTGAATATGTCGGTGACGTCCAGGACCAGCTCAACCCCTCCCGAGCATCCCCCTGAGGAGCTCGAGGAAGCTCGAGTAGGCGCCAGGTGCGATCGTGTAGTTCAAGTAGAGCGAGAGCGAGAACACTGCCAAGATTATGATGAGCATGAGGTAGTCACTAGCTCTCATGGAGAGTTCCTCTAGCTGTGTTGGGTTCTTCGTGGCCCCGTATCCCCTCGACTCTATCGATATCTGTAGCTCCATCCCCCTCCTGAGCATGTTGAGTATGAGGGGGGTGAGGATGGGCACGTAAGCCCTGAAGGCCCTCACTATCATGTTCATCCTGTCTATATCGAAGGCCCTCAGCTTCTGAGCGTCCTTTATGTCGGAGAAGGACTTGAATATGAGGGGAGCGAACCTCAGGCCGGCGAGGAGCGTGAAGGAGAAGCTGTAGGGGAGTCTCAGGCTGTGGGCCAGCGCCGACATCTTGGTTATCGATGTCGTCATCACGAATATTATAGCGGCTATGACGACCACCAGTATCTTCACGGATATGAAGAGGCCGTAAAGCAACCCTTCCAGCGTGAACTCCCCTATATCCTTCTCCCAAAGCTTGAAGTGCCCCACGGCGAACAGGGGGGTCACCCCTCCCCTGTAGAGGAACCCCTGCACCACTATGAAGAAGAGGAATATGCCCATGAGCACCTTTATCACTAGGGCCACCCTCCAGAACTCTATCCGGGCCGCCCTCCAGAGGACCAGCTCGAAGGCTAGGACGATGAGGAGGGGTATCACTGAGTAATCGTAGGTGAAAAGGAGCGCCAACAGGAGGGCGGCCAGCAGCAGTGAGGCCTTAGTCACGGGATGGAGCCTGTGCATCAGGGTGTCCTTCTCAACGTACTTGAAGGTCATCTCATCACCTCGATCAGGCTGAGGAACTCATCCACCTTTATCACCTCGCTCGGGACCCCCTCCTCGCTCAGCGAAATTGCCAGCCTCGTTATCTGGGGTGGCATGACCCCGGCCTCCCTTAGCTCCTCGACCCTGTTGAAGACGACGTGAGGGTCGTCATCCAGTATTATTTTGCCGCCAGCCATGACGATCACTCTGTTAGCGTACCTGGCTATCAGGTCCATGTCGTGCGTTATCATTATTATCGTCTTCCCCCTAGCATGGAGCTCCTTGGCGAGGTCGGCCAGCAGGTACCTCCCCCTATAGTCCTGGGCGGTGGTGGGCTCATCGAGTATGACGACCTCAGGATCCAGCGCGAGGGTCGCCGCGGCAGCCAGCAATCTCCTCTCCCCAAAACTGAGCTTGAATGGAAAATAATCTGCTTTTTCCTTCAATCCCACTAGCTCCAGGATCTCAAGAGCTCTTTTTCTTGCCTCCTCACCCTTCACCCCTATGTTCCTGAGGCCGAACATGACCTCCTCCAGCGCCGAGATCGTGAAGAGCTGGTAGTCCGGGTTCTGAAGTATCAGCCCTATCCTCCTGGCCAGCTCCCCGACAGTGAACTTAGAGATGTCCTCTCCCCTGAAGAGCACGCTCCCCCTCTGCGGCCTCAGCAGGCCTATCATGGTCTTGACGAGGGTGGACTTGCCGGAGCCGTTCATCCCTATCACGCCCAGGAAGTCACCCTCGTGAATGGTCAGATCAACACCATTCAGGGCCTTCACGCCCCCGGGGTACTCGTAGTGTACCCCCTTAACCTCTATCACGACCTCCCTCCTCCCCCTGGGCTCCAGCCGGATTCCCCCGGATACCCTGATCCTCCCCCTGGACAGCAGCCTGCTGAGGATATCCCTGGCCTCGAACTCATTTATCGGGATATCCCCGTCCAGCTCAACCCCCTTTTCCCTCCTGATCCTCTCCGCGAGGATCGCCACATCTGGGGCCTTCACCCCGGCGTGTTCCATGAGCTCCACGTTAGAGAATATCTCCTTGGGCCTCCCCATGGCGAGCATCCTGCCCTCCTTCAGCACGATCACCCTGTCCGCTATCTCCGCTATCTCCTCCGTCTGATGCGTGGTTATCACCATGGTCGCACCCCTTTCCTTGAGCTCCCTCAGCGTCCCCATCACCTCCCTGACCCCGACAGGGTCCAGCTGCGATGTTGGCTCGTCCAGCACGAGCACCTCGGACCTCATGGCTAGAACAGAGGCCAGCACGAGCCTCTGTTTCTGTCCACCGGAGAGCTCATCCGGGGACCTCTCCTCGAGACCGCTCAGCCCCGTCACCTCAAGCGCCCACCTGACGCTCTCAAGGATCTCCGCCTTGCTTAGACCCAGGTTGCTGGGACCGAAGGCGACCTCCATGAAGACCGTGGGCGAGAATATCTGGGAGTCCGGATCCTGGAGAACTATTGAGACCTTCTTGGAGAGCTCCCTCATGGGCAGATCCTTGGGCTGGACGCCGGCTACGCTCACCCTTCCCCTTATGGTCCCCCCGTATATGTGAGGGATGACTCCCGAGAGGAGGTAGCAGAGGGTGGTCTTGCCGGCCCCGTTCTCACCCACAACCGCGACCACTTCTCCCCTTTTTAAGAAAAAAGATAGGTTTTTTAGGGCTATTGTGCCATCAGGATACGTGAATGTGACGTCTTCGAGCTCAATGACTCTCTCTGACATGATGAGGATCTTCCCCCTACCATATGGCCCCAGCCACCTTGGGCAATCCGCTCCTCTTAAGTCCCTCGATTATCGGGATCGCTATTATCGTGATTATCACGCAGAAGATCGGTATCCATATGAGGTAGACGCTGACGGTGGCTATGGTGAGCGTCACGGGGTACTTGTATACGTACCAGTAAGGATACTCCCATGGCATCCACCAGAGGAACATCCCGATGAGCACCGTGAAGTACATGGCAGCGAACCTCCTCGCCCCCACGCTCTCCCTTATCATCCTGGGCAGGGTCCTGAAGCCTATCGGCGTGAGCAGCACGACTATCCAGGGTAACCATGTCGGAACGAACAGGAGGAAGTAGAGCGGTTGGGGAGCCTCATCGAACCCCCCGGCCGGTCCCGGGATGTAGTAAGGTACCAGGTTTATTGTTATGGCCTGACTTATGTAAAGGAGCATGAGTATCACGTAGTACTTCATCTTGTTGGCGTTCATCACGAGACCGACCGCTATGGCCGGCATGGTGCCGGTCAGTATCACATCCACTATGCCCAGAGGATAAGCGGCCGGGGAGAGGACCCAACCTATGAGACCGCCTATGAAAGCGCTCAGGGTGGCCGCGGGGAGCCCCAGGATGAAGGGAGCTATCGCCGCCAGGGGCAGGGAGAGCGGCCAGTAGCCCCCGCCACCGACGTACGGGAATATCGGTATCACGCTCGTGGCTCCGAGCAGGGCCGAGTATAGGGCTATCCAAGAGACTGGAGCCCTTCTCTCAGGAGCAAAAGTCTCGCTCTCCATGACCTCACCCCTAACTCCCCTTAACCCTCCCGAAGATCGTGAAGATTATCCCTAGTATAAGTAGGCCGGCGATCGTGTAGTTGAAGAGGTCCGTGGGGATCTGCTTCTTGGGGGGGAGCACGTAGATGTTGTAGATCTGCCCCAGTACGGCTATGATGCCCGCTATTATCAGGAGGATTCCCACGTAATACAAAAGGATTTTCGGCGCCTTCTGACTCATGCACAGGCACCTCCCTAATGCCGGCCGCTCACTTATATAGCTTGCGATTCGAATTGATCATCAAAGTGGTTAGGATGAGGGATTGTAAAAGAATTTTATCATATTTCTCAGGGCGAGGCGGATTCATGAGGGTGGGGACTCACCTCACTATCTCGTCCACATCCCTCCACCACTTCTCGCTGGTCCCCTTCTTGGCCCTCTTCATCCAGTTCTTGGTCTTAGGCTCCTCATCTATTATCCTGAGGAGATCGTCCACTCGCCTGACCACCAGGTCCCTCTCGCCCTCCTTCAGCCTCCCCTCCCTCACCATCTGATCCGCGTAGAACTTCACCTTCTTCAGATTCTCAACCGCATCGTACCAGAACCCCCAGTCGTCGGCGAGGACCTTAGCTATGTACTTAGCATTTATCTTCCTCTCTCCCTCCTCCTCAGCCAGCTCGTGCGTCAGGAAGAGCACTATCAGGTCGACCAAGTCCTTGGGATTTATCTCGTGTATCTGGAGCTTCTCCAGCACGACGTCCGTCGCGGTTATCACGTACTTCGAGAGCTCAAGCCTGCCCTTCCCCGGCTCCTCCCCGAAGAAGACGTCATGACAGAACTCGAGCTTGTTGAAGAAGACGTCTACGTGGAACTTGCCCTCGGGATGGTAGTATATGAGCCTCCTATCGCTGAAGAGCACGTTGATCATCCTGTCCGGGAGGAACCCCAGCTCCCTCTCGAACACCTCCTTGAGCCTCTTGGCCTGCTTCTTGTAAGCCATCAGGTCCAGGTCTGTGAACATGGGCACCCCGGCACCGAACCTGGTGCTGTGTATCTCCCTCGCCCTCCGATCCCCTTCCGTGTGTATGTAGACAGCCATGGCGCCGAGTATCCTCGCTATGACCCCCCTCCCCTCCAGCTTATCTATTATGCTCTTGCACTCCTTAACGAACTCCTCAGGATCTATCTCGACGAAGTGAATGCCCTCGTGCCCCATATTCAACCCTCTATCTTCCAGTAGTTCTTCAGGCCTTCCGGCTCGAGCTCTATGACGAACCCCCTGAGCAGGCCCTCGCTGTACTCGCTCCCGGGGTTGACCACCACGGTCTTCCCTATCTTGTCGCTCGCGTAACTCTCATGTATGTGACCGTGAAGCCCCATCAGGGGCTGATACTTCTCGATCACCTTCCTGACGGCCTTGGAGCCAACGTGCACCAGCACGGGCTTGCCGCCCACGTAGACGGGCTTCAGGTTCTTGTCCAGCTTGGGCGCCAGGTCGAGCTTTGTGTCAACAGGAGGGCAGTGGAAGTTGAATAGGGCCTTGGAGAAGTCCTTTATGCCGGACCTCTCTATCTTCTCCTTGAGCATCTTCTCGAGCTTGTCCTCTGGGGCCTCCCTGGGGGTGTTCCAGGGTGTCGGGTTGACGTACTCGTGACTCACTATCTGGTAACCGTAGTTAAGCTCGACGGTCTTGTCGAGCGGGTATATTATCCCCCTGTCCTCGTAGCTCTTTATCGTCTCATCTATGTACTGCTCATCATCGTTCCCGGGCATCACTATGGAGGTGACGTTCCGCACATCCACCTTCTCTATGAGGAGATCGAGCCACTTGGCTATCCTCTCTATCATCAGCTTCTTGAATAGCTCCTCCTGCTTCTTCGGGTCCGCTGCGATCTCTTGTATCTCCTCAGGAGTGAGCACAGCGTAGTAATATGAGAAGCTCTCTATCCTGTCCATCAGCTCCTTCAGCTCCTCGCTGCTCCTCGCGTAGTACTTCCTACCCACTATCTCAGCCTCATAATGGTCTCCCTTGTCGAATATCGGGACTATCGCCTTGCCCGTCAGGTCTCCCGCAAGTATTATCACGTTGGCCCTGTAAACGTTGACCGCGTTCAACCACTTCCTCCAGACCACGGTGTTCCCGTGAATGTCGGCCGCGAAGAACATACGCACGGTCATTGCAACACCCGGGGCAGGGCGGTCCCCGAGCTAATAAGCTTTGCCCTTGGGGTAAAGATATTATCGAAAGAGGGGACAATTATAATAAAATTAAACAAAATTGAGCCGCGAGACCCTCTCCGGTCTCCTCGCTATCCCTTGAGCTCTTAGGAGCGATTAAGCGAGATGATCCAATTGCTCAGGGTTCCAAGCGAGGTATTTGAATTGGAGGTTTTCCAGCATGGGCTACTTCCTCCCAGCCTCCGCCCGACCTCAACGCAGCCGGGGAGTTGATCCTCCCCGGGGGAGTTCTCTCGGCCTTTTAAATTTTCCAGCTAGCGCAATCAAGGATCGCTCATGGTAGGAAGGGAGGATAAATCCCTGCTCGAGAAGATGGCCTTCCTCATAGAGGCCACCGACTCCTACCGCGTCGGCAGGAACGTCGACCTCAGGAAGGTTGAGAGGGTCATGAGCGAGCTCTCTCCCCACCTCGCCAGCCTGCTGGACGCCAGCACAAGGAAGAGGTACAAGAAGACGGTGGACTTCATAATAAATCTTCCAGCTAGGAGCAAGGAAGCGAGGAAATGGTCATCTATTTACATGCTAGTGAGGTTTCTCTTGAGGATCTCCTTGCTGGGCTTCTTACTCTCGATAGGCCTCCTGTTCTACGGTTCTCAGCTTGCTGAAGCAATTCTTTGGACTTCCAGCTCCATACTGCTGATCTCCCTCGTGCTCAGGTGGTTCTCGCTGGTCAAGATACTCGAGTTCTACGAGAGGGAGATGAGGAACCAGAGGGGGAAGGACGATTTCTTAAAAGAATTTGCGCAAGAGCTTATAAATTCCCTGAGGGAGAGGATGAAGGAGATGGGGATGAGCCCGAGGAAGCTGAGGCTTCACCTCTTCAAGGACGATTACAGCGGCCTAAGATTTCTGAAGGGGCCCGGATGGCTGAGGGATTACCACCTGGCGGAGGTCGATGTCTGATGAGCCTCTCGATAATCCTGGAGAGGAGCGTTCTCAGATTGGGTGATCCTATAAGAGGGGAGATAAGGGGTGAATCCCCGATAAACGCGAGGCTATTCGTGATACTCTCATCCATCCTCTTCCCGGGTGCCGAGACAATAGCTAAGACCTTCACTATATACAGGCAGGATCACGTACTCAGGCCGGGTCACTTCGAGATAACCTACCCGGGGGAGCTGCCTCCCTCAGTGAGCGGGAGGGCCAACAGGGTCAGGTGGAGCCTCCTGTTCGGGAGACCCAGGATGGGGGGGAGGTTCTTCTACCCGAGGAAGGAGGTCAGGCTCAAGGTCTTCCCGGGGAGACCCTCCCCCAGGATTGAACCCTGGATAGAGTTCGATAAGGAGTACTATAGGTCGGATGAGGTGATCAGGGCCATCCTGAGGGAGCCGGTGGACCCCAAAAAAGCCCTGGTGGAGCTGGAGGCCGAGGAGTGGCTCTCCTATAAGGGGGAGAGGAGGGAGGTCAGGTACCACCTCTCCGATGGCGTGATAAGGAGTGAGGGAGGGAGGCTGATGGCCGAGGTCACTCTCCCCCATGATCCGACGACTGTGCAGGACGTCACCTTCTTCTTCCCTTACACGTTCAGCTTCATCGGGAGGGACATCTCCTTCGGTTCCAAGGTCAACGTGGTGCTAACCACGCCTGAGGGGGAGAGGAGGGCCGAGGTCCCCGTTTGGCCCGGGGAGCCGAGGTACGCTAGGGGGGAGACCCGGAGGGGTCCCCCTCTCACATGAGGATCAGACGGCCTCAACGAGCGGTAGCTCGATCTCAACCTTCTTTATTATCTTGGCCACTTCCTTGAACTTCTCCAGTGCCGTCTCAACGTCCTCCTTCGTGTGCTGCGTCGATACGGTCCACTGCTCGTCCGGACCGTAGTTCGGGATCACTCCCCTGTTCATCATGGCTATCATGAACAGCCACCACTTTCCGACGTCAACCTTCTGGAAGCTCCTCCAGTCGACCACCTCCTCCTTAGCGAAGACCATCGATCCGCTGACCCCTATGTACTGCACGGTCGCCTCTATCCCCTCATCCCTTATTATGTCCAGGTAACCCCTGGCCAGCTCCTCTCCCAGCCTGCTGGCCTGAGCAAGGGCGCTTTCCGTCAGTATGTCCCTCAGGGTGACCAGGCCCGCCCTTATCGAGACTGGGTTCGCGTTGAAAGTCCCAGCGTGAGCCACAACCCCTGGAACTATGCTCTGCATCACCTCCTTCCTCCCGGCAACTACTGAGAGTGGGAAACCCCCAGCTATCGCCTTCCCCAGGGTCATGAGGTCTGGCCTCACCCCGAAGTGGCCAGCGGCACCTGAGTAGAACTTCCCACCCGTCTTTATCTCATCGAATATTAGGAGGCAGTTGTACTCGTCGCATATGCTCCTCAGCCCCTCGAGGAAGCCCGGCTTTGGTGGGACGAAGCCCATGTTCATGGCTATGGGCTCAAGTATTATCGCTGCCACATCGTTCCCATGCGCCCTCATTATCCTCTCAACGCTCTCCAGGTTGTTGAACTGGGCAACTAGGGTGTGCTTGACGACATCCTCAAGCACGCCCTGGGAGCCAGGGACCTGGTTGGGGGCGAGAGGATGCCCGGCCCTGTACCTGGAGGGCTTCACGCTGACCAACAGGAAGTCGTGGCTGCCGTGATAGCACCCCTCGAACTTCACTATCTTCTTCCTCCCAGTGAATGCCCTCGCTATCCTTATGGCGTGGAATGTGGCCTCCAGCCCCGTTGAGGAGAACTTCATCATGTCAACCTTGAACCTGGACCTTATCAGCTTCGCGAGCTCGAGCATCTCCTCGAACTCGAATCCGAATATGGTTCCCTCCTCGATCTTCTCCCTAACGGCCTCAACCAGCCTGGGGTGGCTGTGTCCGGTGCCTAGGGCCCCGAAGGCCATGTTGAAGTCTATGTACTCGTTCCCATCCGCGTCCCAGATCCTGCTTCCCTTGGCCCTGCTCATGTAAATCGGGTAGGGATCAGCGTACCTGTAGTTGGAGTTGACGCCGAAGGGGACCAGCCCACTTACCTCCTCGAATATCCTAGCGGACCTGGGTGTCCTGCTCTTAAAAAGCTCCAGCTCGGAGGCCGGGACCTTGTCCAACCTCATGTGGGACATATGCAATCGCCGCCAGAATTCTTTAAAAATGTTCCTATCGCCAAGCACAGCATTCGGTCCACCACCAGATTTACAAATTTTTTACTGAGTTAGGTCCAATAATGGCTCTGCGGACATCCTCGTGAAGAAGCTCAGGTCAGCACCCTCCAGCGCATCGGTTCGGGGGATGAATCCGCTGGCCCCTTCCTCAGCTCCAGCCGCATATATCCCTCGCGCAGATGATCCCGGAGATCACGACAGCCTCTATCCCCCCTCCCGGGAAGGTGGAGGCGCCGACCAGGTATAGGCCCCTTATGGGGGTCTTGAAGTACGGTCTCCTCGTGCGGATCGATTGATCGAAGGAATATATGGCTCCCTCCGGCATTGAAGTGTACCTCTCGAATGTCCTAGGTGTTGCCGCATCCCTGACGACTATACTCTCGCTGATGTTCGGGATAACCCTCTCCACCTTCCTGATGATCATCTCGGCTAACTCCTCCTTCATTTTCAAGTATTCAGCCGTTCCCCTCTCCGGGAAGTCATTGTAGCTAGCGCCCGTCAGTATCGTTACGCTCGCCTTGCCCTCAGGGGCCAGACTCGGATCCGCGTTCGAGTTCACGACGATGCTACAGCCCCCATCCAGGTCCTCGATGATCGTCGGATAACCCGAGAGATCCTCATCAAGCCCCAGGAACACCATGAAGCAGGATGGAGACATCTTCAAGCCTTTTATGTACTCAATGAACTCCTTGCTTAGGTGCTCCTCCCCTACGAGCTCCAAGAACGTCGTCCTCGCATTAGCATTCGAGACGACGATCGGGCTCCTGAAGACCTTGTCCCCGACCCTCACACCCCTGACCCTCCCGCCCTCCACCAGTATCTTATCG
>MAIU01000037.1 GCA_003344655.1 Candidatus Korarchaeota archaeon NZ13-K | reverse complement strand
ATAAGGCCCAGGAGCGACCCCTACCACGGGGAGGGCGGCCTCGCCATCCTCTGGGGAACCCTAGCGCCTAGAGGGGCCGTGGTGAAGCAGACGGCGGTGGATCCGGATATGCACGTCTTCAGGGGTCACGCGAAACCGTTCGACTCGGAGGAGGATGCCGTGAGGGCCCTCTTCGATGGGAGGATCGAGGAGGGGGATGTCATCGTGATAAGGTACGAGGGGCCCAAGGGGGGACCGGGGATGAGGGAGATGCTGGCGGCCACCGCAGCTATAGCTGGGATGGGTCTCAGGAGGGTGGCCCTCGTCACTGACGGTAGGTTCTCCGGAGCCACCAGGGGGCCAGCGATAGGCCACGTCTCCCCTGAGGCGGTCGAGGGCGGGCCCATAGCGCTCGTGGAGGAGGGGGACGAGGTCCTCATAGACATACCCGGGAGGAGATTGGACCTGCTGGTGGATGAGGAGACCCTTGAGGAGAGGAGGAAGAGGTGGGAGCCAAAGAGGAAGGAGGAGACCGGGTTCCTCAGGATATTCTCCATGCTGGCTGAGTCAGCTGACAGGGGAGCCGTCCTCAGGGCTTAGCTTCGGTCCGCTCGGCCTCAGTAGAACTGGGGAGGCAGCTCCCCCCTGCTCAGCTTCCTCCTGACGTAGACGCGGAGTAGGGTTATGTAGGCCGTGTAGAAGAAGGCGCCGTACATGGCGCCCAGGAGGAGCATGGCTGCCAGGGTCATGTGAGTTAGGCTAACCGTGGGTCCCATGAGCCAGATCAGCAGGGGCTCGGATATCCCCAACCTCGCCACGGGATATGCAACGATCCAGGAGAGCCATACCTTGGGGAAGGGGTGCTTCACCCTCCCTGGCATCGGTATGAGCCTCATGAGGAGGTCCAGGTAGTAGGAGAAGGCCAGCAGGGGGAGGGATATTGCTGCCGCGTAAACGGCCCCGTGCTCGGGATCTGGTGAGGCCAGGTATAGGAGGAGGAGTGCGCTCATCGGTATGAGGCTCGTCAGGAGGCCTATCCACCTCACGTAGACGAACTTGGGAGGGGGCCTTAGCATCCTACCATCCCGCGGGCTCACTCCAGGATCTCATAGGGGGACTCGGTCGGCCACCTGGGTATGAGGGGGACGAACATTATGCCGCCGACGACAACGTACCTCAGCACATCCCTGCCATTGTTGAAAACTCTGTGCCTGACGCCCTCCGGTAGGAAGACAGCGTATCCCCTCCTCACCTCATACCTCTCTCCCTCTATCTCAACCTCACCCTCCCCCTCCAGGATGTAGTAGACCTCCTCGCACCTGTGCCTGTGCAGGGGCGTGTGATGCCCCGGATCCACCTCAACAACACCCATTATGAGGGATTTCGGGTCAGGATCTACTGTCTCCGGATATATCACCTTCAGATCCCTCACGTGCTTCCTCTCCTCTCCCCTCTCCATGGGGGCTCCTCCTGTCACCTCCTCCGGCCTCACCACGTACTTGGGCATGATCATCCCTCCTCCAAGTCCCTCTTAAACGTTTCGTGAGGTGGAGAGAATACCTCGATAACCTTCGTGTCCTCCAGGGCCAGCGCCTCGTGCTCAACTCCCCCCGGAATCACGTAAGCGTCTCCGGGACCCAGCTCGATTGTATCACTCCCTATCCTGAGCCTGAGCCTCCCGCTGACAACGTAACCCACCTGCTCGTTAGGGTGGGAGTGGGCCCTCCCGACGGAGCCGGAATCCATGCTGACCTCGAGCAGGAGGGTCCTCTCCCCCATGGCCAGGGTCCTCCTCCTCACCCCCGGCCAGGTCTCCACCACAGGAGCCTCGCTCCCCCTGCGCATCCTGAACATACGGGACCCTCCTACCGGATAATGCAGGAAAAGCTTATATTAATTACCTAAGCACGCTGCGGTAAAGGTCGGTGAGACCATGGCGGAGGAGAGGGAGAGCCTCATTCTGGGGAGGTTCAAGAAGCCCTTCGACATAAAGGAACTCCCGGACTTCCCAGGGTACGCCGCCATGATAGGCCCAGGCGTCGTCTGGGCAGGCCTGTCTCAGGGCAGCGGTGAGCTCATATGGTGGCCCTACATGGTCGCCAAGTACGGCGTCTTCCTCCTCAGCTGGCTGCTATTCTACGCTTCCCTCCAGTACTGGATAAACCTGGAGATAGCGAGGTACACGATGGCGACGGGTGAGGGGATATTCGAGGGGTTCCACAGGGTTCACAGGATATACGGGTGGCTGATGTTCATAATGTCTATGATAGTGATGCTCTGGGTCGGTGGCTACGTCTCAAGCGGCGCCACGGCCCTAGCAGCTCTCACGAACTTCCCAGCTGGATGGGACGCGGCCGGCCAGACGAAGTTCTGGGCGGAGGTTGCCATAATAGTGATATGGCTAATCTTCATCCTCGGCCCAGTGGCATACAAGGTGGTGGAGTACGTTGAGGTGCTTGCCGCACTCATCTCCTTCTTCGGCATGCTGATAGCTGCCCTTCTCTCACCAGCCGTGGCTAAGGTGGCCGGTGAGTACTTCCCGGCCCTGATACCCTGGTACGCCAGCGGGTTCAACATGCTGCCGCCGAACTTCGACCCAAAGGACATGAACATATTCATAACGCTCATAGCCTACACCGGGGCCGGAGGCTTTTGGAACCTGCTCTACAGCTACTGGGTCAGGGACAAGAACGCTGCCATGGCTGCTCACATAGGGAGGGTCACGAGCCCCGTCACTGGGGAGCCGGAGCCAATACCCGGGGTCGGCGTGGCCTTCAAGGATGGCCCTGAAGTTAGGAAGAAGTGGAAGGAGTGGATGACGTGGCAGTGGATCGAGAACTTCATAGGAGTTGCCATGAACACGCTGACGATAGTGCTCACCACCCTCCTGACTTACGCGGTCCTCAGGCCGGAGTTCCTGGCGACCGGAAAGCTCCCATCCGGCTGGAAGCTCGTCGTCTACCAGGCGGAGTGGTTCGGCCACCTCTGGGGGGACATAGGTAGGGGCCTCCTCTACATAGTGGGCTTCTTCTTCCTGGTGGATGCCTACGTAACGGCCCTGGACGGGGCGGGCAGGACCGTGGCCAGCAACCTCTACACGGTGCCCGGGATTCCGGAGAGGATAGAGTACCGCAAGATCTACTACTACGTGGTCACGATATTCACGGTCATAGGGATGATAACCGTGCTCCTGGAGCAGCCGGGAGCCCTGGTGCTCCTGACGGGCGTGACCAACATGCTGATAATGGTGATCTTCACCTGGGGCTTCTTCTACCAGAACTTCCATCTCCTGCCCAAGATACACCCGGCCGGCAACGTGGTCAGGCCCTCATGGGTGGTCTTCATCTTCCTGCTGATAAGCGCCGTGTTCTTCACCTACTCGTTCATCCTCTACCTGGGAGTCACCTTCAAGCTCTGGTAACACCCCCAATCTTTCCTTTTTAACTCTGCAAGTTTATAAGGAGCACCCACTTGTTGCGGAGGGATACCATGACCAAGAGGGTCCTCATAGTCGCTGGTGATGCCGTGGAGGCCCAGGAGCTCTTCTACCCTTACTGGCGCCTCAAGGAGGAGGGCTTTGAGGTGCATGTCGCCGCGCCCGCTAGGAAGACGCTCATGACGGTCGTCCATGACTTCGAGCCGGGTTGGGAGACTTACACGGAGAAGCCCGGTTACAGGTTCGTCTGGGTGGACAAGGAGTTCAAGGAGGTGAAGCCGGAGGAGTATGATGGCCTCGTCATACCGGGGGGCAGGGCCCCCGAGTACATAAGGCTGGACCCCGACCTGGAGAGGATAGTGAGGCACTTCATGGAGAAAAAGAAGCCACTGGCCGCCATATGCCACGGTCCCCTGGTCCTGACAGCATACAAGCTAATAGAGCCGGGCATGAACGTGACCTCATACATAGCTGTAGCCCCCGATCTCAAGGCGCAGGGGGCCAACTGGCACGACAAGGAGGTGGTTGTATGCAGGGGCCACATAGTCACAGCTAGAGCCTGGCCGGACCTGCCGGCCTGGATGAGGGAGTTCATAAGGATCCTGAGGGAGAGGTGAACCTCAGCTCCTCCTTTTTTAGGATGACCATCCGAGGGCGGCTCCCGATGATTTATGCTTGTGAAACTTGGGAAAAGGTAATAAGGTGTCCTCCTCAGGGCCCCTCGGTGGAGCCGGTTGAGGAAGCTAGTGTACACATACGATGAGTCCGACCCTGAGGATGTGAAGCTCCTGGGCGGCAAGGGGGCTGGCCTGGTCCTCATGTACAAGCACGGCCTCCCCGTGCCCCCGGGGATAACGATAACGACGGAGGCCTGCAGTCTCTTCTACTCAAACGGGGAGAGGCTCCCTGAGGGTCTGATGGATCAGGTAAGGGAGGCCATGGCCTGGCTCGAGGAGAAAACTGGCAGGAGGTTCGGGGACCCGAGGAACCCGTTGCTGGTCTCCGTGAGGAGCGGGGCCCCCGTCTCTATGCCGGGGATGATGGACACCGTGCTCAACCTGGGGCTCAATGATGAGACCCTTCAGGGCCTCATAGACCTCACGGGTGATGAGAGGTTCGCTTACGATGCCTACAGGCGATTCCTACAGATGTTCGGCAGCATAGTCCTAGGGGTGGATAAGAGGGTCTTCGATGAGATATTCGAGGAGGTGAAGGCGAGGAGGGGGGCGAAGTACGATGCGGAGCTCAAAGCCGAGGACCTGAAGGAGGTGGTCAGGAGGTTCAAGGAGGTCCTGGGCGATAGGTTCCCGCAGGATCCATGGAAGCAACTGGAGCTCGCTATAATGGCCGTGTTCAGGTCCTGGAATTCTCCCAGGGCCGTTTTCTACAGGAAGGCGAACAACATAACCCCGGATATAGCAGACGGTACCGCCGTCAACATAGTGGCGATGGTCTTCGGGAACATGGGCTTCGATTCCGGAACTGGAGTGCTCTTCACCAGGGATCCGGCCACCGGAGAGAACGTGCTCTATGGTGAGTTCCTGCCGAACGCCCAGGGGGAGGACGTGGTGGCGGGGATAAGGACCCCAAAGAGCATAGAGGAGCTGAGGAGGGAGAGCCCCCACCTGTACGAGCAGATATACGAGATGGCCAAGAGGCTGGAGAGGGTCAAGAAGGAGGTTCAGGACATAGAGTTCACGATAGAGAAGGGGAAGGTCTACCTCCTGCAAACGAGGAACGCCAAGATGACGCCACTGGCCAGGGTGAGGACCGTTGTTGACATGTACAGGGAGGGGCTGCTGACAAAGGAGGAGGCGCTCGCGAGGGTGAAGCCCGAGCACATAATAGGCCTCCTTTACCCCAGGCTCGATGAGTCATACCTGAAGAAGCACTCAATAACGCCGATAGCGGAGGGCCTGAACGCCTCACCAGGGGCGGCGACAGGGAGGGTCGTCTTCGACGCCGATACGGCTGTGGAGTGGGCCAGCAGGGGAGAGAGGGTGATACTAGTGAGGGAGGAGACCAGACCGGATGACGTCCACGGCTTCTACGCCTCCCAGGGGATACTGACCAGCAGGGGAGGCATGACCAGCCACGCCTCCGTGGTTGCGAGGGCGATAGGGAAGCCGGCCGTCGTGGGGGCTGAGAGGATAAGGATAGATTATGAGAGGAGGGAGTTCAGGGTGGACGGCATCACGGTGAGGGAGGGAGACGTCATAACGATAGACGGCTTCACGGGGAAGGTCTACCTGGGCGAGATCCCAACGGCCAAGGCCGAGCTCCCCAGCGAGTTCTTCGAGATACTCAGGATGGCCGATGAGGTCAGGAGGCTCGGTGTCAGGGCGAACGCGGACACGCCAGAGGACGCGGAGATAGCCAAGAGGTTCGGTGCCGAGGGAATAGGGCTCCTGAGGACGGAGAGGATGTTCAGGAGGCCCGAGAGGCTTTCAATATTCCAGCAGGTGATAATGGCGAGGACGAGCGAGGAGAGGAGGGAGGCCATGAACAAGCTTGTCCCGTTCCTGAAGAAGGACTTCCTCGAGATATTCAGGGTCATGGAGGGGCTGAAGGTCACCGTGAGGCTCTTCGACCCTCCGCTGCATGAGTTCCTCCCGAGCTCGGATGAGCTGCTGGAGAGGCTCTGCGACGCCAGGATGAGGGGGGACGGTGAGGAGGTGAGCAGGCTGGAGGCCCTCCTGAGGAGGGTGAGGGAGCTCAGGGAGGCTAACCCTATGATGGGACACAGGGGAGTCAGGGTGGGCGTCACCTACCCGGAGATATATGAGGCCCAGGTCAGGGCGATCGTTGAAGCTTATCTGGAGCTCAGGAGGGAGGGGAAGGACCTTCAGGTTCAGATAATGATACCCCAGGTTTCGGATCACAGGGAGATAAGGTACGTGAAGGAGCACGCAATAGAGCCTGTATTCAAGGAGTACGGCATCAGGATGCCAGTTGGTACCATGATAGAGGTCGTGAGGGCCTGCATAACCGCTGATAAGATAGCGAAGGAGACCGAGTTCTTCAGCTTCGGGACCAACGACCTGACTCAGGGCGTCTTCACCTTCAGCAGGGACGACGTTGAGAACAAGTTCATGCACGACTACCTTGAGAAGGGGATACTGGACTTCGACGTCTTCCAGAGCTTGGACACAGAGGGGGTGGGAGAGCTGATGAGGATAGCGGTGGAGAGGGGAAGGGCCTCCAACCCACAGCTGGAGATAGGGATATGCGGCGAGCACGGAGGGGATCCGAGGAGCATAGAGTTCTGCCATAGGATAGGGCTGGATTACGTGAGCGCCTCGGCCTTCAGGGTGCCCGTGGCCAGGCTCTCCGCCGCCCATGCAGTCCTGAAGGAGAGGGGGGTGGAGTTCCCGATCTACTGAGCTCGGTCCGGATCCCCAGGGCTTCCCGAAGGCCAGGCCCCGATCGACCGGGTCAGACCTCCCCCTTCAGGAACCTCATGGTGAGCTCGTGCCTCGGGTTGAGGGCTATCTCCTCTGTGAGGCCGAACTCGACGAGCTCACCCATGTAGAGGAACGCCACGTAGTCGGAGATCCTCATGGCCTGGTGGGGGGTGTGGGTGACGAAGACGACTGTTATCTCATGGGTCTCGACCAGGCCCCTCAGGGCCTCCTCTATCTTAGCGGCGTTTATCGGGTCAACGTTGGCCGTGGGCTCGTCCAGGAGGAGGAGCTTCGGCCTCAGGGCCAGCGCCCTGGCGAGGCAGAGCCTCTGCTGCTGCCCACCGCTCAGCTTGTGAGGGGGATCCCTGAGCCTCTCCCTCACCTCATCCCAGAGCATGGCCTTCTCAAGGGCCCACCTGACCAGATCATCCAGCTCCTGCTTGCTCTTTGCCAGCCCATTGAGCTTCGGCCCTATGGCAACGTTATCGTAGATGCTCATGTTGGGGAACGGGTTGGGGACCTGGAAGACCATCCCTGTAAGCCTCCTCACCTTGTAGGGGTCGGAGGAGTAGACATCCATCCCGTGAATCACGACCCTTCCCCTGACCTCGCAGGAGGGCACGATGTCGAGCAGCCTGTTTATGGCCCTCAGCAGGGTCGACTTCCCGGAGCCCGAGGGACCCATGACCGCGAGTATCCTCCTCTCAGGGAGCTCCAGATTTAT
This sequence comes from Candidatus Korarchaeota archaeon NZ13-K, assembly GCA_003344655.1. NCBI lineage: Archaea > Thermoproteati > Thermoproteota > Candidatus Korarchaeota archaeon NZ13-K. The sequence goes on along the minus strand of MAIU01000037.1, from coordinate 2,597 downwards.
GTTCCTCAGTATCTCCCTCCCCCCTATCCTGACGCTCAATCCCTCAACCAGCAGGGCCACCTTCCTCATAGCACGACCCTCCTGGTTAAGCTCCTTGCTAAGAGAAACACCGCTAGGAAGAGCGTTGTGAGCACGAAGGCCGCACCCCAGGCGACCTCATGCCAGTTGGCGTAGGGTGTCTGTATGAAGTCGAATATCAGGAGGGATATCGAGTCGGAGTAGCCCAGGGGGTCGAGAGAGATCTCCTGCCTCTGCTTTCCCACCGTGAAGAGGAGAGGGGCCGTCTCCCCTGTGACCTTGGCGAAGCCCATGAGTATGCCAGTGATTATCCCCCTCTTCGCTATGCTAACGCTCACCCTGAAGACCACCTGAGTCCTGGAGAATCCCAGGGCGTATCCAGCCTCCCTGTAGGTCTTGGGGACGCTCTCCAGGGCTTCCTCGATGTATGTAGTCACGTAGGGGATCATCATTATCGCTAAGGCCAAGGAGCCTGCCAGCATCGAGAACCTACCCATGGGAACAACTACCAGGGTGTATATGAGCATGCCGACCAGTATTGATGGGATCTGGAGGAGTGCCTTGCTCAGGCTCCTCACCCCCCTAGAGATGGGGTTTCCCGGGAATTCCACTGCGAAGAGGGCTGATGCGAAGGACAGCGGGATCCCCATGAGGGAGGATGTGAAAGCCAGCATGAAGGTGCCCGCTAGAGAGGGACCTATGCCACCAATGCCGCCGCCCGGGGGAGGTGGTGGATCCGTCAGGAAGCCAACTCCGGCCCTCAGGACCGGGGGCAGACCCCTCAGGATGACGGAGAGGAGTATGTGGAATATCGGGAGAACCGCGAGAGAGGCCAGCGCGACTGTGAGGATCAGGAAGAGTCTCTCCTTCAATTCCCTGACGCTAACCATACATCTCCCTCGCCTTCCTCATCATCAGGAGTCCGAGAACGCTGAAGATGATGCCTATGATTAGCAGGACGAGCCCGCCCGCGTAGAGGGCGCTCTGCATGTAGGGGTAGAAGTTCGACTCCGAGAACTGATTAGCTATGAGGGAGGGGATCGTGTAACCGGGAGAGAATAGGCATGGGGAAACGTTGAAGGAGTTACCTATGACGAGGGTCACGGCCACCGTCTCGCTGGACGCCCTTCCGAGTCCCAGGAGGAGGGAGGCTATTACCGCCGGCCTTATCAGTGAGATCATCATCCTGAAGTACTCGTACCTGTTGGCGCCGAGTGAGAGGATCGCCTCCCTGTAGATGGCTGGGATGCTCCTGTAGGCGTCCTGTATCAGGCTGTGCATGAAGGGTATCACCATTATCGCTAGTATCACCCCCGCCGAGAGGAGTGATGCCCCACTGAGCGGTTCGCATGAGAAGAGAGGTATCCAGGGAAGGTGTGAATGGAGAGGAATCATTATCTCATCCCTCAAGAACGGTATCATCACCTCGACTCCCCAAAGACCGTAGAGGATCGTTGGAAGCCCGGCCATCAGGTCTATCAGCGTGGAGAACAACTCCCTCACCCTGAGGTGGGCCAGCTCCTCGATTAGGTAGACGGTCGAGAGCGAGAGGGGTAGAGCTATCGCTGAGGCTATCAGGGAGGTCACGAGGGTGCCGTAAAGTGGAGCGAGGAGCCCATAGCTCGCTAGCTCAGCGCTCACCTCGGAGGGTCTCCAGAGGTTCTGCGTGAAGAGCCCGATCCCGAATCTTGATATCGATGGGTACGATACCGACACCACCACGTAGGCTAGGGCCGTGAAGATGACGAAGACGATCGAGGCGAATGGCAGGAGTGAGAGGAAGAATCCCTTATCATACTTGGGGAGCATCGATCCCTTGCTCCGCGCGGACGGGATCGCTGACATATCGTTGATACCCTTCCCCTCCGGCTGACCACTATATGTTAAAATTATAAACATTGCCTAAGTAGGGAAACTACCTCTATTTAGATATGCATTGACTATATAGATGCGGATGGGCAGCAGAGGCACTCGGTCGCTCACCCTCACGGATCGGGCCCGCGCGCTCCCTTGCCGCACAGGGTCAATTCAAGCGGAACACTCTTGACATGCGTCCAAGGATGCGGCGATCGTGTAAAAGTTTATATCATTGCCTCCGGCAATCCCTCGGATCCGCATGAGGGGCTATGGTCTCATTCACTGGATCGACCTCAGTGAGAGGAAGGTTAGGAGCGAGCCAGTCCCGGATGAGCTCGCCTGGAAGTTCATAGGGGGGAAGGGACTGGGCGCCAAGATCCTTTATGACATGACCGATGCCAACACGGATCCCTTGGGTCCCGAGAACCCATTGATATTCGCCATAGGCCCATTCACCGGTACCGCCGTGCCTTACTCCGGTAAGGGGACCTTCGTCTTCAAGTCCCCCCAGACCGGGATAATAGGGGAGTCTGTGATAGGCGGGACCCTGGGAGCGGCCACGAGATGGGTGGGGACGACGGCGCTGGTCATAATGAAGAGGGCGGAGAGGCCAACCTACTTGGTCCTGAGTGAGAACGGTGTCGAGTTCAGGGATGCCAGCGGTCTGTGGGGGAAGGACATCTATGAGACCGAGGAGGAGCTCAGGAAGGAGCACGGAAGCA
>MAIU01000036.1 GCA_003344655.1 Candidatus Korarchaeota archaeon NZ13-K | reverse complement strand
CTCCTTCCCTCCTCGATCGGAGTTTCCTCCTCATAGAGGTCCTCGGGGGGTTCCTCCCCCCCTAGAACGATATCCTCATCCTCCGGCTCTACCAACCAGCTACCCCCGCAGGGAACACGGTCTTCCCCTCAACCCCCGGATCATCGTTTTTAAAGTTTACACCGGGAGTTCGAGGGGATCGCGTTGGAGGAAGTGATAGAGATAAGGTGGCACGGGAGGGGTGGGCAAGGGGCCGTCATCGCGTCCAGGATAGCTGCGGGGGCGGCATTCCTCGAGGGGAAGTGGTCCCAAGCCTTCCCCTTCTTCGGGGCCGAGAGGAGGGGAGCCCCCGTGACCGCCTTCACCAGGATAGGGAGCTCCCCCATAAGGCTGAGGAGTCAGATATACGAGCCTGACGTCCTCGTGCTCATGGACCCCATGTTCTTGGAAATGGAGGCCGCCTGGAGGGGGGTCAAGCCCAGCACAGTGGTAGTGGCCAACACGCAGCGCAATGAGGAGCTCCTCCTACCAGCGAGGGTGAGCAAACTGGCCCTGGTTGACGCCACGGCCATTAGCGTGGATCTCGGTCTGAGGGTGGCCGGGCTTCCCGTGCCGAACTCGGCCATGGTGGGGGCCCTGATCAGGGCCACGGGCCTCTTCTCCCTGGAGAGCGCCGAGAGGGCGATCGGGAGGGTTATAGGGAGGGCAGTCGAAAAGAACGTGGAGGCCCTCAGGAGGGCATACGAGAGGACGGAGGTGATAGAGGAGCCCAGGTTCATCGGGGAAACCCCAGCTCACGGCTGACTCTCGACGTATGCATCGAAGAACCTTGTGTAGACGTCGACCTCCCCCTCACCGGGCTTCAGCTCCATCTCCCTGACCAGACCGCAGTTGAAGCACCTTATGATGGCCTTGGCATCCTTCCTGCTCATCTCAACCATTATGGAGTTGTGCTGGCATGAGGGGCACCTCAGGAATGCGGACTTCCTTCTCCTCCTCACCCTGACCATCGTCCTCCTCTTTCTCCTCCCCATGGTACCACTGGTGAGCCTCCCGGGTTCACTATAAAAGCGGAGGTGATGGGAGGGGGGATCGTTTTATACACCCCTCCGGCCCCGCCTACCTGATGCTCGCCTACTTCGAATCCCTCAGGAGGGGGCTTGAGGAGGCTCTCTCGGTGGCAAGGGAAGCGAGGGCGCTTGGACTTGACCCGAGGGAGGAGGTCGAGATAGGAATAGCTGATGAGCTCCATGAGAGGATAGCGGCGCTCTTCGGCAGCGAGTCCATAGGGGAGAGGGTCAGGTACTGGCTCGGTTCCACGGGAAGCAAGGTTGAGACGGCCTTCAGGGTTATAGGGGAGATAGTGCCGAGGAGGGGTGAGGAGAGCAGGCTGGAAATAAGGATGGGAGCTAGGGAGAGGGCGGAGCTCGCCCTGAGGGTTGGTATGGCCATAATAACGGATGCCACTGTCTCCGCGCCGATAGAGGGGATAAGCAGGGTCGAGCTGAAGGGCTCGGGGGGCGAGAGCTACCTCTCAGTGTATTACAACGGACCCATAAGGACCGCAGGAGGGACGGAGGGGGCGATGAGCGTCCTAATGGCGGACTACATAAGGCAGAGGCTCGGCCTGGGGAGGTACGTCCCGACCCGTGAGGAGGTGGAGAGGTACGTCGAGGAGGTCTTCCTATACAGGAGGATAGCGCACCTCCAGTACAACTCCGAGCCGGAGGAGGTGAGGAGGGCCGTCATGAACATACCCGTCGAGATAACCGGCCCCCCAACGGAGAGGGAGGAGGTCTCCTCCCTCAGGAACCTGGCCAGGGTGGAGACGAACAGGGTCAGGGGAGGGGCCGTCCTCGTGATAAACGACTGCATATTGCAGAAGGCGAGGAAGCTCAGGAAGATGATAGACCAGATCAAGGGGAGGATAGATGACTTCGATGACTCCTGCTGGGGGTGGATGGAGGGGGGTGATGAGGGGAAGGTCGAGCTCGAGCCCGGAGGCTGCCCCGTGGTCGAACCCTCCTACAAGTACCTGAAGGATGCCGTGATGGGCAGGCCCGTGCTCTCGCATCCCTCAAGGATAGGAGGATTCAGGCTGAGGTACGGAAGGGCCAGGAACACGGGGCTGGCATCTATAGGGATGAATCCGGCCACGATGTACCTGCTGGACAGCTTCATAGCGGTGGGAACCCAGGTCAGGATGGAGAGGCCGGGGAAGAGCGCTGTGGTGATGCCGGTTGACTCCATAGAGGGGCCGACGGTCAGGCTGAGGGACGGGAGCCTCGTCAGGGTGGACGATCCCAGCAGGGCCCTCGAGCTGATCGATGAGGTCGAGGAGATAGTTCACCTGGGTGACGTGCTCATAGCCTACGGCGAGTTCCTGGAGAACAACCATCCCCTGCTCCCATCCGCCTGGACCGAGGAGTGGTGGGAGGGGATCGTCAGGAGGAAGGGGGGAGAGGCGAAGAGGCCGGAGAGCTTTGAGGAGGCCCTGAGGATCTCCAGGGAGCTTGGAGTGCCTCTCCATCCCAGGTTCACTTACTACTGGGAGCACCTGAGGGTGGAGGATCTCATGAAGCTTGTCAAGGCCGTCAGGAACGCTTCATATGGTAGGCTTAGGTTCGAGAGCGATCTGAAGAGGATCCTGGAGCTGCTGGGGGTCCCTCACAGGGTAGAAGGGAGCGAATTAGTCTTCGATCCCGAGGACTGGAAGCTCCTCAGCTATGTGGCCGAGAGGCTCCCCGACTCGGTGGGCGATGAGAACTCGAGCTACGCCACCCTTAAGCTCCTGAACGACTTCCTGGAAGTCAAGATAATGCCGAAGGGTCCAACTAAGGTGGGGATGAGGGTGGGTAGGCCGGAGAAGGCGAAATCAAGGAAGATGAAGCCCCCGGTGAACCTGCTCTTCCCGGTGGGGAACCTCAAGGGGTCATCTAGGTCCCTGGAGGCCGCTTATGAGAGGGGTACTGTGAGCGTCGAGGTCGCCCTCAGGCTTTGCAGGAGCTGCGGGATGAGGACAACGCTCTTCAGATGTCCCAACTGCGGATCCCCAACATCCAGGCTCCTCTTCTGTCCGGTCTGCGGGAGGCAGGTCAACGGCAGATGCCAAGATCATCCTGCGGCCGAGCCCGTGCAGTACAGGAGCGTGAAGCTCAACATAAGGGAGGAGGTCGATAGGGCCATCAGGAAGCTCGGGGAGAGCCCTGAGCTGCTCTCAAAGGTCAAGGGGGTGAAGGGACTGACCAGCGGGTCCAAGATACCGGAGCCCATCGAGAAGGGCATACTAAGGGCCAAGCACGGTCTCCACGTCTTCAAGGATGGGACCGTGAGGTTCGACGCCGTCAACGCGGTGCTCACTCACTTCAGGCCCGAGGAGGTCGGAGTCAGCCCTGAGAGGCTGAGGGAGCTGGGTTACGATAGAGACATTAACGGTGAGGAGCTGAGGAGAGGTGATCAGATGCTGGAGCTAAAGGTCCAGGACGTGATAATACCGAGGGCAGCTGCCAAATACCTTGTCTCGGTCGCGAAGTACGTTGATGAGCTCCTGGTGAAGTTCTACGGTCTCAAGCCCTTCTACAACGTTGAGAGGGAGGAGGACCTGGTGGGGAAGCTGATCCTGACGATATCCCCCCACACGTTCGTGGCGAACCTGGCGCGCGTTGTGGGCTTCACGAACGCTGACGTGCTCTTCGCCCACCCATTCCTCCATGCCGCCAAGAGGAGGAACGTTGATGGGGATGAGGATTCAATAATGCTTCTATTAGATGCTCTCATCAACTTCTCAAAGGAGTTCCTCCCATCAACTCCAGGGGGTAGGGAGGATGCTCCACTCCTCCTCGTGAGCAGGGTGGATCCGAAGTACATAGACGATGAAGTGTACAACATGGAGGTGGTCGGGGAGCTCCCCCCGGAGTTCTACGAGGCGACCTACAGGTTCGAGGATCCCTCGAATCTCAGGGGGATCGTTGAGACGGTCGGGAGGAGGATAGAGAGCGGCGACATCTACCCCAGGATAATGAGCTCGGTGGGGACATCTAGGATCGATGATGGACCCCTCCAGACGACTTACAGGAGGCTGGACAAGATGTCCGATAAGATGGAGGCCCACTTCTCGCTGGAGAGGAAGATAAGGGCGGTGGATGCTATGGACGCCCTGGCCAGGGTGATAACCTCCCACTTCATAAGGGACATAGTGGGAAACCTGAGGGGCTTCGGCCAGCAGGTCTTCAGGTGCACGGAGTGCAACGCCAAGTACAGGAGGCCCCCGATATCCGGGAGGTGCCTGAGGTGCGGAGGCAACATAACGCTCACAGTCCACAGGGGCACTGTTATGAAATACCTCAGGCCCACTCTGGAGGTGATGAGGAGGTATGGGGTCGAGGGATACCTGCTCCAGAGGGTGAGGCTCATAGAGAGCGAGATATCCTCCCTCTTCAGGGAGAGGAGGGGCTCTAACGGTGCCGATCTCTCCAGCTTCCTCGTCGAGTCTGAGGGAAGGGGTAAGAGGGCGACCAGGCTGGTGGACTTCCTATAGGTGGTGCGATGTACTGGAGGAAGATAGCGGAGCTCGAGGGGGGTGAGGTCGCCGTGCTGGGGGTGGTGATAAGCGTCTTCGAGAACTGCATCGTTCTGGAGGATGGGACCGGAAGGGCCAGGGTCTACCACGATGGGGCATCCAGGTTCAAGCCGAAGGATGTGGTCTACGTGGTCGGCACCCTCATATCCTCGGGGGAGTTCAAGGAGATCCAGGCTTACGCAGTTGCCGAGCTATCAGGAATGGATATAAGCTTGTTGAGGGAGGTGGAGCTGATGAGGAAGAGGGTAATGGATATGGTGGAGGGTGTGGGGGATGCCGAATAGGGTGGTCTTCGAGGAGGCGGGCACGCTGAAGGCCATAGTGGAGGCGGTGGAGTCCCTGGTGGGCGAGGCCTCGGTCAAGATAGACCCGGATTGGGGCCTCGGGCTCCAGGCGCTCGATCCCTCCAAGACCGCGATGATCCAGATATCCCTCCCGAGGGCCTACTTCATAGAGTTCGAGGCGGAGGGGGAGAGGTTCTACGGGATAGACTTCGCAGATCTTGCCAAGATACTGAAGAGGGTTAAGAGCAAGGAGAGGGTGGAGCTCACTTTCACCGAGTCCAGCATGAGGATAGTGAGCATGAACGGGTACAGGAGGTCCTTCGAGTTCCCGCTGCTGGCTGGCACCCCCTTCGAGTTCAAGACGATAAAGGTTGACTTCAAGGCCAGGGCGAGGCTCGACAGCGACACAATACCCAGCGTGGTCAGGGACCTCAAGGTGGTGGGTTCGGACGTCGAGATATACATAGACAGCGAGAAGGTTGAGTTCAGGGTGACCAGCGACAGGGGGAAGGCGACCATCTCGATAACGAGGGATGATAGAGCCCTCATAGACGTCTGGGCGGAGGAGCCATCCAAGAGCCTCTACAACATGGCCTACCTCGAGAAGATGACTAAGCCGGCGGACATATCCGAGGAGGCGGACATAGAGCTGAGGACGAACGCCCCCCTAAAGCTTAGCTACCCGCTAGGGGGTGTGGAGGGAGCGGGGATCACATATTACCTTGCCCACCTACAGGTCTGATGATCTCCTCGCGGTGGTGGCCCCCTTCTCGAGGCGGGGGGCTTCGATACTGGGGGACCTGACCCTCGAGGACCTGGCCGAGGACCCGGGGCTGGAGGAGGTCAGGTCCCTCGCCAGGGAGAGGCTGCTGTATGCCCTGAGGGGAAGGGGGTTTCACGCACCCAGGAGCCCGGCATTGGAGGTCCACTCCTTCGTCCTGGCGAAGCTTATAGCTGCAGGGGCCGGGAGGAGGGTCCTCTCCAGGCTAGCGGACTACGAGGCCAAGAGGTTCCTGAGCCTCTGCAGCAGGCTCAGCATGGACCAGCTAAAGGAGCTGGCGGGCGAGATGGGGATCTCGATCAGGGGGGAGCTCTGGGTGGACCTGGCCAGCTACCTGAGGGGGGCATCCAGGATAGGGGGGAGGAGGTGGAGGCTCGTGAACAGGGTGGTCTCCAAGGGCTACGTTCTGGTTGACAGGTACGAGCTGGAGAGGCTGATGGCCGAATACGTCAGGGAGAACGTCTTGAGGACTCCAGCTGCGGAGCTGCCCGATCCCCTGAGGAGGATCGCCGAGGAGTTGAGCCTGAGCGAGAGAGGAATTGAGGTCGAGGCCCGGGTGAAGGGGGAGCTCCCCCCCTGCATCTCGGAGCTCGTGGAGAGGGTGAGGTCCGGGGATAACCTGAGCCACCAGGCCAGGTTCGCGCTCGTCTCCTACCTCCTGAGCTACGGCTGGAAGGAGGAGCAGATAATAGACCTCCTAAGGAGCCTCCCTGACTTCAAGGAGAAGGTGACAGCTTATCAGGTGAGCCACATAGCGAGGAGAAGGTACAGGCCCCCAAGCTGCGAGACCATGAGGCTCTGGGGGCTTTGCGCGGATTGCGGGAGGAGGAGGGACTGAGGGCCATAATGGACCTCTTCAGGGCATACTACAGGTCCATGAGGGGAGCCATCTACGTGCCTAACGTGGAGAGGAGGGAGTTCATGTTCAGGGGATTCGACGGGAGGGTGAGGAGGCACATGGCCTTCAGGGACCTTGAGGAGCTGAGGAGGCACCTCGTCTACGAGCCCCCACTGGATGCCTACTACTCCGTCTCGCTCTACGAGAGGCCCGAGGCAGATATGAGCGAAAAGGGAAGGTTGAGGGCCGATCTACTCTTCGACATAGACTCCAGCGACCTAAGGGATGAGGAATGCGAGAGGGGCTCCATATGGAGGTGCAAGGGATGCGGGAGCATGGGGACCGGACTGAGCCCAAACAGGTGCCCCCAGTGCGGGTCTGAGAGGATTGAGGTGAACCACTGGCTCAACGAGAGGTGCATAGAGGTGAGCAGGGAGGAGGTGAGGAAGCTGCTGGAGATACTGCTGCATGACCTGGGGGTGGACCCCGGGTGGGTGCTCATAACCTACACGGGAAACAGGGGCTTCCACGTCAGGGTGATCGATGGCCCCCTGACCCAGCTGGGGAAGGAGGAGAGGAGGGAGATCGCCCACTACGTCATGGCTATGGGCCTAGATCTCTCCAGCTTCATGTACGCTGATGGGAAGGGTCTGAGGGTTGACGCCAGGAGCGGTCACGTGGCCAGGGCCCTGAGGATGATGGGAGGGGAGCTGGCGGAGAGGCTGATGGGGGGAGGGGCCGTCAGGATGAGCCAAAGGGAGAGGAGAAGGCTTGAGGAATCGATAAGCTCCCTCATCCCAAGATCTGCCGCCAGGATAGACTGGATGGTGACGATGGACGCCGGAAGGCTCACCAGGATACCGAACAGCCTCCACGGTAAGACCGGTTTCAGGGCCCTCAGTCTCACCCTTGATGAATACACCACGATGAACCCATTCGAGGATGCGGTCGGCCTTCCCAACGAGCCCGAGCTCACCGTTGAGGTGAAGCTAGCGGTGCCCAGGTTCAGGATGAGGGGGGAGTCCTTCGGGCCTTACGGCGAGGGGGAGAGCGTCAGGCTCCCGGCAAGCGCAGCAGCTTTCCTCGTGCTTAGGGGGAGGGCCGATCTCCTGGAGGCCTGATGCTAAATAAAATCTCCTTGATTTGGCTCAATCTGTCTTAGGCGACATTAACCCGAGCCTCTCCATCTGCGGGGCCAGTATCTCGGCCTTCCCTCCCCTGGGTCTGGCCAGGACCTCCTCGCAGACGTGGCACCTCACGACCCTGGAGGCGTGGGAGAATATGACCTGCTCGTTCCCACACCTGGGGCACCTGACCCTGACGAAGTAGCTCTTGGGCAGCGGTATGAGCTCCCTCATATCACCTCTGCACCTCCACCTTGGCCAGCCTTCCCAGGTTCCTCAGGACCTTCCTCCCGCACTCCTCGCACGTGAGCACCAGGAGGGCCTTCTTCGTCGTCTTGGCCTTCCTCCTCAGCATCCCCCTGGGCTCCCCTCCATAGCCCCTCCTCTTCCTCTCCAACTGCCTCTGGCCCCAGGAGAGAGTCCTGGCCCTTCCGGCCTTGTAGAGCGAGACCTTGTGGGGCGTGTGCCTCCTGCACCTGGGACAGTAGGTTCTAATCGTCGCCGGCACCTGCATCCTCAACCACCTCCACCGCGTCTCTCATCTTGAGGGCCTCAGCATTCTCCTCAGGTATCAGCGCGACGTCACCCTCGGAGAACGGACCATACACCTTCATGTCCACACCGACGAACCTGGGCACATGAGTTTTAAACGTTACTAGGGCCAGCCTGCCCGGCCACTCGAGGGGCTTGAAGGAGGGCCTTTCCTCCCTCATCTCCTCCCTTCTGACCTCTCCCTCGACCTTGGAGATTTCAACGCCGTAAGAGGCCTTCCTGATGAGATCCATAAGCCTGATGGAGTTCTCGAGCTCCACCCTTAGGTCCCTCAGTATCTCGGATGCCCTGGCGTAGACCCTGCCCTCGAGGCCCGCCGGCAGATCCCTCGAGAGCTCCTCCTCGAGCCTCCTAATCTCCGCGACTAGGGAGGGGCTCACCCTCCCCTCAGCTATCGCCAGCAGGACCTCCCTGATGAGCTCCCTGTACCTCAAGGGTTCAGCCTAAATGGTCAGCGGCAACCCTATATAGGCCTTGGGGTGTGAAGGGTCCATGCATGCTGCATGGCTTCTCCAGCCGAGTCCCTCAGGCGCTGATTCAACGGCATTAGGCAAAGAAATGGAAATAATTTATCTTCACTTTTCGACCTTACATATTATAATATTTTTGTTGTGCCTTATATCATGAGTTTTTTGTATACAGATCATATTTATAGAAATATTATTTCCCATATCGCGGAGTCATCTTTCCTCAGTTTTTTCCCAGGTTTTTTCCTCCTGCATCCCAGTTACCTTCCTTCTTCCCTGAGCATCTCCTGAGGATAACCAGATCCAAGGTGGAAAATTAGCCCTAAGCAACCGAGAAAACCGCGGCGATTCTATGAGCGGTGCCTCGGGATGTTTCCCCAAAAATTATTATATATTCGTTTTTAATTCGTCATCGCGCATTTTTCCTCGTTGCGCATTCTGCACATTCTATGCTTAGAGTGTGTCTAGATGCAGCGTCAAGACAATCCCCCAGCGGCCAGCTGAAAGGCTCGGCATGGCAGCGACTGATCGCATGATGGTCAGCGTTATATAGGGGATGGGTATGAGCCCCCGGGTGGTGAATTGGGGGTCCAGGCATTCCCAAAGAGGAACGATCTCGTAGTGGCAACGGTGAAGGTGGTCGAGGATCATGGCGTCGTGGTGAGCCTGGATGAGTACGGCGGCATGGAGGCTTACATACCCAGGAGCCACGTGGCCTCCGGGAGGATAAAGGACATAAGGGACTTCGTGAAGGAGGGGGATAAGGTAGTCGGGAGGGTCATAAGGGCGGACAGGAGGCTGGGGCAGGTCGACCTCTCCCTAAGGTACGTCAGCGCAAGCGAGAGGAGGGAGAAGCTGGAGGAGTGGAAGGAGAGGAACAGGGTCCTCTCGCTCCTCAGGGTAGCGGCACAGAGAGTAGGCTACGGGGATCCTGATGCGGCCGCAAGGGAGGCCCTGGAGAGGCTCTACGAGCGATACAGGAACCCGCTGGACGCGCTGGAGGATCTCATATACGAGGGCCCATCCGTGCTTACTGAGGCGGGGATCGATGTGAGGCTCGCGGAGGAGCTGAGGGTGATAGCAGAGAACCAGCTGAGGCCACCCGTCTACATCAAGGACCTTGTGGTCAGGGTTGTGAGCTACGCGAGCGACGGGGTTGAGAGGGTGAGGAGGATCCTGATGAGGGGGGTTGAGGCCGCGAGGGAGGCTGAGGTGGATGCCTACGCAGCTGGCGCGCCTAAGTACGTCATCTCGATAAGGTCCAGGGATCCGAAGATGGTGAAGAGGGCGGCATCGAACATCATTAGGGCGATGGAGAGGGAGGTGGGCGCCAGCGACTCCTTCGAGCTAGTGGAGGAGAGGGAGCGCAGGAGGAGGTCCTGAGATAGTCTTCCGTCGAATCTGATCCTTGAGGTGCTTCAGCGAGGGTCGATCGAAGAGGTCCCTGAGAGGCCCTCTCATCGCGGGGAGCTGCTTCGGTCAGCATCCCCGGGAATTGGCTCGAATGGAGGCTCAGTAAACTTCCTGCAACGTTCCGCAACCGTTTTAGGGAGAACGCTTTTATAGTTTCACCGGACCCATGCCCGCCCCCTTCGGGGG
>MAIU01000035.1 GCA_003344655.1 Candidatus Korarchaeota archaeon NZ13-K | reverse complement strand
TACCTATCCCCCACATCAGCCATACCGGGATGGTTCTACGGCATACTGCTCATACTGATATTCTACAGCTACCTCCACGTGCTGCCCCCGGGCGGCATGGTCGATTATCCTCCACCCGATGAGCCCTTGGCTTATTTCCTGAGCGTGCTCAAGCACATGATACTCCCCGTCACCGCCTGGGTAGTTTCGAGCTTCTTCATAGAGATATACTACAACAGGTCCTTCTTCCTGACCTACTCCACCGAGGATTACGTCGAGGTGGCCAGGGCGAAGGGGGTCCCTCCCCAGCAGATAGAGAGGAGGTACATACTGAGACCCGCTCTACCACCGATAATAACATCGTTTGCTTTCGCCGTGGTCCTCTCCTGGAGCGGGGCCATAATAACTGAGACCGTGTTCAACTGGCCGGGCCTGGGGAGGACGTTCGCCATGGCCATAGGCTACTTCGACGTGCCGGTCATAGTTGGGATAACGGTCGTCTTCGCATACCTCATAGCGATAACAACCTTCATCCTCGAGATAGTCTACGGCATAGTCGACCCGAGGATAAGGGCGGGAGTTGAGGCCGTATGAGCGTTGAGGAATACTCGCTGAGGGGCATCCTGAGGGAGTTGTTGCGCTACAAGAGCGCAGTTGCTGGTTTCGTCATACTGGGCTTCCTAATAGCTCTCTCCCTCTACGCCATATTCCTCACACCATACTCGCGGGCCGGTGATATCTGGAACGATCAGAACATGTGGCTCGCCTATCCCAGGAACGCGGCCCCCGAGTGGTACAATCTCTTCCTTCAGAGGAAGCTGCCGCCGAGCATCCGGCTGGGGGATGGAATGCCCGGCCATGAGAGGGATGAGAGGATCGTTGAGGGGCTCAGGGTGATAAGCTGCAGGGACAGGTTCTCCTATGACTACGATGACTTCCCGACGGAGCTCGTGGTGCTCATAAACTCCACCTACTCCGAGACCCCTCCAAAGGTCAGCATCTCCTGGGTGAAGCCGAGCGGGGAGGTGCTGGATCTGGGCACCTACGCACCCAGGAATGAGTCCTACAGCATCTACGTGACGAACAACGTGATGCTTGAGGAGAGGCTGAAGGACTACGTCATAGAGAGGCTGGGTTACGAGCCCGAGTACAGCATAACAATACCTCTGGCCCTCTTCATGAACTACAGCAGGGAGCCGACTGCTATGAAGGGGAATTATGAGTTCAGGCTCAACGTGACGCTAGCTAAAGAGAGCGATACCTTCAGCTACAGGGTGCTGATACACGGGAAGGTCTATGGCATAGCCGGGACGGATGTCTACAGGAGACCCCTTGATCTGGGTATTGTCTGGGGGGCCCCAATAGCGCTCTCCTTCGGCATAGTGTCATCCGTGGCCATAACATTCGTCCAGCTCATATTCGCTGCCATAAGCGGATACTACGGTGGGAAGATAGACTCCCTGATACAGAGGCTCACCGAGATATACATGATACTCCCGTTCCTTCCGTTCCTCGTCATGATCTCCCTCCTCTACGGCCTGGACATATGGAGGCTCCTCCTGGTGGTGATATTCCTGAGCATATTCGGCACCTCCGTCAAGACCTACAGGGTCTGGGTGATGCAGCTGAAGACCTCCCCCTACGTGGAGGCTGCCTTAGCGTACGGCGCCAGCAACCTCAGGATAATAGCCCTCTACATAATTCCCAGGATCCTTCCACCGGTGGTTCCTTCCCTGGTGCTCTCGATACCCAGCTACGTCTTCCTGGAGGCAGCCCTGGCGCTCCTGGGCCTGAGCGATCCCAAGGTGGTAAGCTGGGGGAGGATAATAGAGCAGGCCTTCGCCGAGGGAGCGGTCTACAAGGGATACTACCACTGGGTCCTCATACCCTCCATCATGCTGATACTCACGGCCATAGCGTTCGCCCTCATAGGATTGGCCCTCGACAGGATAGTCAACCCCAGGCTGAGGGAGATGTGAGCATGAGCAGCATGCTGAGCGTCTCAAACCTCAAACTCTACTACAGGACGACCAAGGGTGTTGTTAAGGCCGTCGATGATGTGAGCTTCGAGCTGGAGAGAGGGAAGACGCTGGCTGTGGTCGGAGAGTCCGGATGCGGGAAGAGCTCCCTATCCAGGGCAATAATGAGGCTCCTCCCGAGGAACGTCCACACTTACGAGGGTAAGGTCACGCTCAACGGCACGGATCTGATGAGCCTGAGCGAGGAGGAATTCAGAAGGGAGATCAGGTGGAGGAGGATCTCCATGGTCTTCCAGGGGGCTCTCAATGCGCTCAATCCCGTTCTGAAGGTGGGCTACCAAGTGGCGGAGCCCCTCATGATACACCACAAGTTGGATGAGGGGGAGGCGCTGGAGAGGGCTAGGGAGATGCTGGTCAAGCTTGGGCTCGATAGAACGTTCGCTGACCGCTACCCGTTCGAGCTGAGCGGGGGGATGAAGCAGAGGGTTGTGATAGCGATGGCCCTAATAACGAACCCTGAGCTGGTGATACTCGATGAACCCACATCGGCCCTGGATGTGATAACGCAGGCGAACATAATGAACATGCTCAAGGAGCTGAAGAGGGACAGGGGGCAGACCTTCATCTTCATAACCCACGATATAAGCGTGGCCAGCGAGCTCGCTGATGAGGTGGCCACTATGTACGCTGGCCAGATTGTGGAGATAGCCCCCGCGGATACGTTCTATGACAACCCACTGCATCCCTACACACAGAAGCTGATGAGGAGCGTCCCCACGCTGAGGAGGGAGAAGACGCTGGAGTCAATACCGGGCGCCCCTCCGAACCTGATAAACCCACCTCCAGGATGCAGGTTCCATCCAAGGTGCGATAGGGCGATGGAGATATGCAAGAGGGAGGATCCACCGATGTTCGAGAGGGATCACATGGTCAAGTGTTGGTTATACAGGTGAGAGCATGCTCCTGAAGGTGGAGAAGCTGAGGAAGTGGTTCCCCATCAAGAAGGGAATGTTCGGAAAGACAATGTACGTTAGAGCGGTGGAGAACGTCAGCTTCGAGCTGGAGAGGGGAGAGGCAGTATCCCTGGTCGGGGAGTCGGGTAGCGGGAAGACCACGCTGGGCAAGACGCTGCTCAGGCTCTACAGGCCGGATGGCGGCAGGATAATCTTCGATGGAAGGGACATAACTGATTTGGACGGCAAGGACCTGCTCTGGTACAGGAGGGAGACCGGGATCGTGCAGCAGGATCCCTATGGATCGATAGCACCTCACTTCACGATCTACAAGACTTTGGAGGAACCTCTGATAGTTCAGAGAATTGGAAACAAGGAGGAGAGGAGGGAGATCATCTACAACATCCTGAGGGAGGTGAGGCTCCCGCCGGAGGAGTTCGCATTCAAGTACCCGCACATGCTGAGCGGGGGCCAGCTTCAGAGGGTAGCGATAGCCAGGGCCATGATATTGAACCCCAAGCTGATAGTAGCGGATGAGCCCGTCTCCATGCTTGATGCCTCGGTCAGGGTGGAGATACTGAACCTATTCGCCGAGCTTCAGAGGGCCCATAGGATGAGTGTGATCTACATAACTCACGACCTCTCAACCACCAGGTACTTCTCCGAGAAGATATTCATAATGTACGCTGGCCACATAGTCGAGAGGGCCCCGACGCGTGAGATCCTGAGCAACCCACTGCATCCCTACACCAGGGCCCTCTTCAACGCCATACCGGATCCGGACCCCGAGAACAGGCTGAGGCTGAGGGAGGTCCCACCTGGGGAGCCCCCGAGCCTCATAAACCCGCCATCCGGATGCAGGTTCAAGCCGAGGTGCCCCATAGCCACGAGCAAGTGCGATGAGGAGCCCCCTGAGTTTGAGGTGTTCGCGGGCCACTTCGTGAAGTGCTGGTATCCGAAATGAGGCTCAGGATTCTCCTGGTTGGTTTCCTCCTCTTCCTGATCTCCTTTTCATTCGGGATTGGAGCGATGTACTATGAATCGCCCAGGCTGATGGTGGATGAGAGCTTCTCCCTGAGGCGGGGGGCCACCATCTCCTTCGACCTTCACCCCTCACCGGGGGGCTCGGTGCGGTACGATGTCTCCTGCCGCTCCGAGGGACCCCTAGCGGTGACGCTCAGCTTCCTGGATGAGGGTGGAGGCTTGCTATCCAGAGTTGAGCTCTCCGGTAACGGGAGCCTGCAATCCGAGGACAGTAAGAGGTTCGTCAGTGGACCCAGCGAGGTGGCCCTGAGGCTGCTGCTGGCTGAAGAGGCCAGCTGCCGCCTGAGGCTCTACTATCCGTCCTTCGATGAGAGGATCCTCCTGCTCATGGTCCTCATCCAGCTCATCACATCCCTGTTGGCCATATCCATCATAGTCTCCTACTACCTCGGGATCAGGGGAAGGGGTCGGAGCCGGATAGAGCCTCAGGGTGTCGAAGATTGCCAGATGATCATCCACCGAAACCCTGAGGTTTCTTCAGAATGATCCTAGTGCTTGGGAATGCATAAAAAGTAGTTGGATACGGGCCGTTAGGGATGCTGGCGAGAGGGGTGAGCGCATGTCCCTGGACAGGGTGGCCGACGCGCTGATGAGCAGGGGGTTCCTCATAAAGAGGAGGAGCGATGGGAGGATAGAGGCCGAGCTGGGCGAGGAGAAGGTGATAATAGACCCCCTCTCCGGGGCCTGGATCTACATGAGGGGGGAGGGAAAGGGGATATTCGCCAAGGCCTTCTTCTCCCTGGAGGGGATCATAGAGAAAATGGAGAGCCTGCGAGGCTGAGCCAACCCTGCCCTCAAACAACCTCTCCCCTTATGAATGCCTCAACCATTTCCCTGGCCACGTAATCCGGGAACTGCTTCGGTGGATGCTTGAAGAAGTAGGCCGAGACACCCACCAGGGGTCCCCCGATCCCCCTGTCCATTGCCAGCTTGACGGCCCTTATCGCATCAAGCGCCACGCCAGCTGCGTTGGGCGAGTCCATGACGCTCAGCTTCACGTCAAGGTATATCTTGAAGCCGCCGAACTGCTCGGCCTCCATGTGGAGGTACATGACCTTCCTGTCCCCCAGGAAGGGCACGTAATCGCTCGGCCCCACCCTGGCGCTTATCTGGTAAGGAACCATGCTGGTCACCGCCTCCGTCTTGCTCACCCTCTTCGATGTCAGCCTGGACTCCTCTATCATGTTCAGGAAGTCCATGTTCCCCCCTATGTTCAGCTGATACGTGTTGGTTATCCTCAGCCCCCTGTCGACGAAGAGCCTGGCCAGCGTCCTGTGGACTATCGTGGCCCCCACCTGGCTCTTGAAGTCGTCCCCGGCCGCTGGAATCCCCCTCTCCTCGAAGAGCTTTCCCCACTGAGGATCGCTCACTATGAACTCCGGTATGCCGTTGATGAACCCGACTCCGGCCTCCAGAGATGCCCTAGCGTAGAACCTGCTGGCCTCATAGCTGCCAACCGGTATCAGATTCACCAGAACATCGGCTCCGCTCTCCCTGAGGACGTCAACGACGTCAACTGGCGGCTGGGAGTCGTCGACCTTGAAGCCCTCACCGTACCTGAAGTCCATCATGTGAGGCGCCACCCCGTCGAGCACGGGACCCTTCATCACCTCCACCCCCAACCTGGGGACGTCTGCGAACTTCTCCAGGACATTGGGCCTCGAGAATATCGCCTCCGATAGATCCTTTCCCACCTTCCTAGCGTCCACATCGAACGCAGCCACGAACTCTATGTCCGAGATGTGATACGGACCGAACCTGGTGTGCATTATTCCCGGAGCCCAGCCATCATCCGGAAGGTCTCTGTACTTGAAAACGCCCTGAACAATAGCCGATGCGACATTCCCTATGCCGGCCAAGGCCACCCTAACCTTCATTCTCTCACCAGCTGCCCATCGATCGCACGAGAGGATATAAAAGGTTACGTTGATCTTGAACTCAAAATTCGCCAGTATTCTGCAAGAATAACACCGGAGTGGTACATTTAGAAATTTCATTTACATGATATTCCGAAATTTCTTGTATTATTTTTACAATATTTGACTGAATATCATGAAATCCTCACATATTCCCAGACTATGAGGCAACAAACTTGCTTCATGCGTGCCGCGCTCGCGCATTAATTCGTGAATGAACGCTTCCCACAAAATTTTCATTGAGTCACCCCAAGTCCCGATCACACCACGGCTATCGCCGAGGCGCCTGCGATTGCCCTAAGCCAGCGGCATCCACCTATGAGCCTCCGGAGAGGATCCATTTTTAAGGATGCCTTCGCGCTCACACGGTGGTTCGGGTGAACAGGGAGGACTTCTACATAGTGACGGGAAGGGAGATCAGGGAGGGGAAGGTCACCGATATCTACTTCCTCAGGACCATGGAGGTGCTGAGAGCCAAGGGCTTAGCGGATAAGAGGGTGGTCATGGAGGTCGCGGCGAGATCCCTGCCTGGCAAGGCCAGATGGGGAATACTGGCCGGGGTTGAGGAAGTGGCCGAGCTCCTGAGGGGCAGGGATGTGGATGTTTACTCACTCCCGGACGGAAGTCTCTTCAGGCCCTGGACTCCCGTGATGAGGATAGAGGGGCCCTACTCGGAGTTCGGGATCCTCGAGACCTCCATACTCGGGTTCCTCAGCAGCCTGTCCGGGGTGGCGACGGCCGCCGCTAGGGTGAAGATGGCCGCGGGAGATAAGACCGTCGTTAACTTCGGGATAAGGAGGCAGCACCCGGCTGTCAGCCTCGCCTTCGAGAAGGCCGGCCTGATAGGCGGCCTGGACGGTTCCTCGGGCATACTCGTTGGGAGCCTTGGGTTCAGACCGGTGGGGACGATGCCTCACGCCATGATAATACTCTTCGGCGATCAGGTGCTCGCCTGGAGGTCCTTCGATGAGGTGATGCCTGATGACGTCCCGAGGATAGCCCTGGTGGATACCTTCTATGATGAGAAGACCGAGGCGTTGATGGCCGCCGAGGCCCTCGGGGAGAGACTGGAGGGCGTCAGGCTCGATACCCCGAGCTCCAGGAGGGGAGACATGGCAGAGATAGTGAGGGAGGTCAGGTGGGAGCTCGATCTCAGGGGGTTCAGGCACGTCAAGATATTCGTCTCAGGGGGCCTGAATGAGTATACAGTGAAGGAGCTCTCCGAGGCTGGCGCCGACGCCTTCGGTGTCGGCTCCCACATAATAGGAGCGAGACCCGTGGACTTCGGCATGGACATAGTTGAGGTGGAGGGAAGGCCTATAGCAAAGAGGGGGATAAGGAGCGGAGCCAAGGACCTTTACATATGCGAGGACCACCTGACTTACGAGACCGTGAGCAGGGGTGAGGTGCCCAGGTGCGGCGAGTGCGGGAGGGAGATGAGGTACGCTTACCTCAAGGCCGTCGATGGGGGGGAGGTGAGGTATCGCATAGAGGACCTCGGGGAGTTGAACAGGAGGACCAAGGAGCTCCTCAGGAAGCTGAGGGATCTCGGGGAGACCATCTAGCCTATTTTCCCTCAATTGATACCCCCACTCTCGAGACCTTGACCGGAAAGGCCATCTTGGGTGACGTCAGGCTCCTGGCTATACCCTCAGGGTCCTCGTGCAGTATGACGACGCAGCCCCCTCCTCCGGCGCCCGACAGCTTGGCCCCCAGCGCCCCCTTCATCCTGGCCTCCCAGACTATCCTCTCTATGGACCAGCTGCTCACGCCCAACGAGTAGAGCAGACCCTGATTCATGTTCATCAGGGATCCCAGCGTCCGGAGGTCCCCCGCTTCTAGGGCCCTCCTGCCCTCCCTCACGAGATCCGCTATCGCCCCCACCAGCCTCTCATGAACATTTGGAAACTTCTCCCGCATTCCTGAGACCAGTTGAACCATTTCCCTCGTCCTGCTTGGCTCCCCGGTGCAGGCCAGGGCGAGGGGAACCTCCATGTACCCCAGGCTGGACGCCACCATCTCCCCATCGCGCCAGTCCACCCATATGACCCCTCCCAGGACGGCGCAGGCCGGTCCCGTCTTGCTCGCCCTCCCGTGTATGATCCTCTCGAAGGTGTAAACGGCCTCAAGAAGCTCGGATGCGCTCAACCCTAGGTTGAAGAGTCCGTCTATCGACTTGGAGATTGCCGCGGATACTGAGGCCGAGGAGGCCATCCCGCTGCTCACGGGCACCTCCGATCTGACCCTCAGGCGTATACCGCTCTCTATCCCGTACCTCCTCAGGAGCTCCTTCAGACCCTCGGCCAGCTTCAATAGCTCCTCGTTGTACTCCAGGATCCTTCCATTGATCTCCCTGTAAGTTCCGAGCTCGCACTCTATCGAAAGCTCACCCTTTGGTGCCTTGGAGACCTCCGCATGGGCCCTCCTGTCCACGCTAAGGGCAAGGGCTGGGGAGCCGTAGAGCACCGCATGCTCCCCGAGCAGGAAGGCCTGGGAGGGCGCAGATGCCCTCACTTCCCAATCCTCGGCTCCCATTTCCAACCACAGCGGGGGTTGTGGATGACGCTTTTAAGCTTTGGAGCAGCGCTCCCGCGCACCCGTGAGGCCGTTCAGCGGGACCTGCTGACCGCAGCGCTAGGGGAGTCCCACTTCAAGCAATATCTCTCCCTAACCGGCTTGGAGCGGCCTGAAGCTGCCCTCTTGGAGGTCGATGGATGGACGGCGGGGGTGGGACTCGAACCCACGACCCCCCGGTTAACAGCCGGGTGCTCTACCTGGCTGAGCTACCCCGCCACGGAACGGGGAGGGCGGAGGGCATTATAAACTTTTCTGGAAAGTGGTCCGCTTGAGCCCATCGAGGATGAAGCTGCCTCAATGCGCCGGGCCTTCCGCACCTCCTTCACGAGGATTCCATCTTTCAGATCGAAATGTGCTCATACAATCGCGGATCTCCCAGCAAATGCTCAGCTCTCTAGCTCACGCCGTTTGCTCCCTGGGGACGCCTTCCTCTCTCTCAAGCCTCTCCCTAAGTATTGCGATGATGTCTGACCTTATGGAGGAGACCTCCTTATGTAGCATTATCACGTACTGCGACAGATCATCTACTCTCTTGCTTATACCATCTATCTTCGCGTTGAGCTTCTCGTCAAGAGAATTGATCCTGATGATGAGTCCTCTCTCAACCTCATCCATCCTGGCGTTGAGCTTCTCGTCAAGAGCGTCGATCCTGGCGTTGAGCCTCCTATCCAGCTCGTCGATCCTGGCATTGAGTCCCTTCTCAACCTCATCGATCCTTGCATTGAGCTTCTTATCGACATCATCCACCCTGGCGTTGAGCTTCTCGTCAAGAGAATTGATCCTGATGATGAGTCCTCTCTCAACCTCATCCATCCTTGCGTTGAGCCTCCTATCCAGCTCGTCAATCTTGCTTTCAGTGAAGGACCTGAAGTCGTTGAGCCTCCTGGTTATCTGATCCAGAAGCAGCACCATCACATCATAATCACTCAGCTTCTTCCCCTCAGCTAACTTCTTAGCTATCCTCCCGAGGGCCTGCTTCAGCGCCTCCTCCAGGAGAGACCCCGCTATTGCCTCAGACAATGACCTCCCTCACTTAAGTCAGTGACCCGAGTTTCAATAAAAAGCTTGACATCCGCCCTCAACCTACCCCGCTGAGCAACTCCTGCGTTCTTGGACCGTGTGAGCTCACGATTGGGGATCCGCGGGATTCTGCGAGCTGCTCCCCGACCGGTCTCGAGAAGGGTAAAAAGGGCAACCTCCTCCATCTAGCGTATGGAGATATCCCTGCTCGGTGGAGTGGGAGAGATAGGCGGCAACAGGATCATGATCAGGTCGGAGGATGATGTGATATTCTTGGACTACGGGAAGAACTTCCTCAGGGAGGAAGAGTTCTTTCAGAGACCCTTCATGTCCCCTGCCTTCGAGGAGGACTACCTGAAGACCAGGCTCGTTAGTAAGATCGAGGGGATTGGCGCTGAACGGCTCAGGGGGATCTTCCTGAGCCATGCCCATCAGGACCACTGGGGTTACTTGAACATGCTCCCCGCGGGTTCCAGGGTCTTCATAGGTGAGGCAGCGAAGGCGGTGATAGACGCCAACATCGAGCTGGGTTACGCTGAGGAGCTCCCCCTTGAGTTCCGCACTTTCAGGACCGGAGATCTGATAGAGGTCGGTGGGCTCTCCGTGACCCCGATTCATGTCGATCATTCCATCCCCGGCTCCTACGGCTTCCTGATCGAGTGCCGCGGGAGGAAGGTGGCTTACACCGGAGACCTGAGGATCCACGGTCCAAGGAGGGACATGACCCTCGATTTCATTAGCAGGGCCTCCTCTGAGGGGGTTGATGTGCTGATAATGGAGGCCACCAAGATCGCCCCGGAGAACGATCCCGAGGGCTCACTGCTTAGGCTCCTGGAGGGGAGGATGCTCTACAGGTGGGGTGTCGCGCCCCCGAAGAGGATAGGGTTCGAGGTCTCGAGCGAGGAGGACGTCTCCGAGAGGATAGTGTCCTTAACTGAGGGTTCTGATTCCCTGATCTTGGTTGAGGTGTCCTCATCGGATGCTGATAGGATAAGGAGCATCTCTCATGTTGCCAGGAGGCTGGGGAGGACCTTGATCATGGATGAGCGCGTCGCATTCATGAGCGAGGCCCTGTCATCGTTAGGAATTCAGGG
>MAIU01000034.1 GCA_003344655.1 Candidatus Korarchaeota archaeon NZ13-K | reverse complement strand
GTCTCCACCCAGTCCTCGACCTTCGAGTCCGAGGGGAGGCCCATCTTGGCCCTCCAGATCTCAAGAGAGGCATTCGAGATCGCATATATCAGCCCAAACCAGTGATCTATCTTCCCCTTCGGTTTCAAATCCCTCACTCTAAGTCTTCCAGCCGCCAGTATGGCCACCTGCATGTTGCAGTCATTCACCAGGTAGTGCCTCCTGACGTCCCATCCCAGGAAGTTCAGGATCCTGGAGAAGGAGTCCCCTATCACAGCATTCCTCCCGCTGCCCACGTGGAGGGGGTGAACTGGGTTCACGCTCGTGTGCTCCACCATGATCTTGATCCCCCTCCTCTCCCCTCTCCCCAGCTCCTCACCGGCGGCCAGTCTTATCACATCCCCGAAGAACCTCCTCCTCTCCACCCTCACGTTCAGGTAGCCCCTCTCCACGTACGCATCCGAGGCATAAGCCACCTTGCTTAGATCCATCCTCCTTAGGACCTCCTCCGCAGAGCTAGATGGATCCTTCCCCAGCTCCTTAGCCAGCTTGAATCCCACAGGCAGGCCGTAGCTGCAGATCTCCCTCTGAACCCTGGACACCTGCAGCGGGCTGAAGCGAGCGCTGGATCCCAGCTGCCCCATCACGTAGTTCACTTCATCGACGAAGGAGGACTTGAGAGCTCCTAACGGGTCCCTGGTCATCGATTTATCGGGACCCTCCCAAATATAAGGGATGCACATGACCCTCACGGCCTTCCAGAGGATCCTGAGGGATGCCGTGGAGCGGATCCCTTGGGGGGAGGTGACCACCTTCAAGGTCATAGCTGAGGCGCTGGGGGATCCCAGGGCCGCTCTAGCCGTTAAGAACGAGCTCCTCAAGATCTCAAGGGTGGAGCGGGATCTGCCATGGTGGAGGGTGGTTTCATCGAGCCTGGAGCCCCTTCCCGGTGCTGAGGAGAGGCTGAGGGAGGAGGGTAGTCTCCTGAGGGCCAGGGCCGGGAGGATCTTCACGGACCTTGAGATCTGGCCCGTCTTCAGTGTGATGGCCTCCGACCAGGTGAGGCTATCGGATAGGGTCATCCTGGAGGAGCTGAGGGACGTCAGCGTTGCGGCAGGAGTAGATGTCAGCTACCGGGGCGAGGAGGCCGTGGCCTGCTGCGTGACCGTCGATGAGAGCATGAGGATCTTGGAGACCAGGTTCGAGAGGTTCGTCCCACAGGTGCCCTACGTTCCGACATACCTCGCCTTCAGGGAGCTCAGAGGGATGCTCCCCGCCGCCATGAGGTGCAGTTTCGATGTTATATTCGTCGACGGGCACGGTCTGATGCACCCCAGGGGATTCGGTGAGGCCTCCCATCTCGGTCTCCTGCTCGGCAGGCCCTCGGTGGGGGTCGCGAAGTCCCGGCTCGTCGGCGATCTGAGGGGGGATCGCATACTTCTCGCGGGGAGGGAAGTGGGGATCATTGTGAGGGGCGGCTACCTCTCCCCGGGCCACATGTCAGACTTGGGGAGCGCCGTTAAGGCTGCCGAGAGGTTCTGGAGGGAAGGGAATCAGCCATTCCCACTGAAGATGGCCCATTCCCTATCCAAGAGATTCAGACCCTCAGATTGATCTCCTTCGGTTTATTGGCCTCCAAGGAGATGTCCAAGATGGACTCCCTTCCCTCAGGACTTATAACGACTATCTGCACCTCCCTGACGGGTGAGGGGGACGTCAGCTTGCCCTCCAGGTACTTCCTATCGTATCTGAAGGATCCCCTCACAGCCCCCACCTCCTCGAGCCTCTCTATCATCTTCGATGGGGTGGTGATCCACAGGTCCCTCGTAAGGGCTTCCTCCAAGAGCCTCATGACCCCCAGCTCCGTCGGCGCATCTAGAGCCACGAAGCTGCCCCTCCTCACGATATCGTTCAGGACCTCGGCCACCGGGGACTGTCCCCTGACCCTCCCCACAACCGGGATGCTCCAGATCGAGCCCCCCACCCTGAAGGGCCTGGAGACACCTAGTGCATACCCGAAACCTTGAAGGAGATCGCCAACCAATGTGTACTTCGCCCTGACGAATGAGGCCGACTCCCAGGCATCCACTACGGTCGATTCTATGATCCTGAACCTGATCCCCAGGTCTCCCCTCCTGAGAACCTCCGCCAGCTCCCTGTACTCATCTAGCATAGCGTCTTGGTTAACTGATGCCTTGGGAGAGGCAAGAAGCCCAACCTCGTGTCCGTTCTCCTCAATCGAAGTCAGTATCTCTCCTATCTCTGAAGGTCTGTAGTCCTCCCCCCTCCCGGCGAAGAATGCCAGGGGCTTATCCATTTTCCCGAGTCTCTCCACCCATATCTCCCTTTTTCTGAAGAAATCTTTTATCCTGGCGAGGATCGACCTCTGCCTCCTCACCCTGAGTATCGGGACGGATACCGCCAGCGCCCCCTTCCTCCCGGGGGGAGATATCCTCTTCAGGACCATGGGGAGTCCCTCCATCCTGTGAAGGAGCAGCAGTGAGCTTAGAATGAGCTTCGCATGGACGTCCACGGTGGGCACGCTCGTCTGAACCCCTCTTATCTCAGATATCGCGTTCAGATTTATCCTGTTGTCCGGGGTCTTAACCCCCCTCATCCCCAGCGACAGCTCGGCTCCTCCGAGGAAGTAGGCCACCGTCCTGAAGAGGTCGTAGCCTATCAGCACGTGATTGTCCCTCCTGAAGACTGGATTAGTCCTCGACAGTCGCTCGCAGTCGAAGGTGTACTTTGAGCCGAAGAAAGGGGATTTCTCCCTGCCGATCTCCAGGAACCCGGCCGGCATGGGAGGGGATTTCTTCATCTCCACCTTATCACCGCCGAAGTAGGTCAAGGCCGTGCTGCCCACGAATATCGATGGCGTCACCACGGGGACGAACTCCGCCTCCTCAGGGAATATCGAGACCATGTGCCTTATCGGGTCCGGCTCACGAACCTCCTCCCAGAAGAGCCCCAGCGAGTCCAGTGTGTACCTCACCGCCTCCCTCACTCTGGGGTCTCTGGACCTGATGACCGCAATGTTCGTCGGAACCACTCCCCCTGATGGGGTGGTGGGGCCGGTGGGACTCGAACCCACGTCCTACGGGTGTCCCCCTCATTGCTCCAGGGACTGGAGCCCGCCGCCCTACCTTTCCAGGGCAGTGCCCCCATATCATAGGGGGACGCCAGGCTGGGCCACGGCCCCTCGGCATCACGCGCCCCCGGAGAATTATATAAATTTGATCCGCGGGTCCTCGCGAGGTATGGGAATGAGGTGCTCTCACTGCGACAGGGAGGCGAGTGTCCACGTTGAGAACCTGGGATCATGGCTCTGCGAGGAGCACTTCGAGAGGTACTTCCTCAAGAGGGTGGATCGTGTGCTCAGGAGGTTGAGGAGGGGGAGCTCCCTACTGTTCGGGATATCAGGGGGAAAGGACTCTGTGGCGGCGATCCACTCCACGAGCCTCCTGGCTCGCAAGTACGACCTGAGACTGGGGGCCGTCATCATAGACACGGGATCCGAGGATTGCCTGAGGGTCTTCGAGGAACTCACATCAAGCCTATCCGTGAGAGGTGAGGTGATAAAGCTGAGGGACTGGGGGATAGAGGTACCCAGGGATCCTAGGCTTGCTTGCTTCGTCTGCGGGGTCGTCAACAGGTACCTCCTAAATAGGCACGCCGTTGAGAGGGGCTACGATTACGTGGCCACCGGGCACAACCTTGATGACATGGCCTACTTCGGCCTGAACAATCTGATAACTCATTCCCTCGATTACCTCCTCCACCAGTACGATTCAGTCACGGAACCCATCCCCCAGTTCAGGATGGCTGGGAGGGTCAAGCCCCTATTCTGGCTGAGCGACTCCGACTCCATGAACTACGTCAAGCTGAAGGGTTTGCCGACGTGCAGGACCAAGTGCCCCAATGAGGGAGTGGATAAGCAGGCCGTGATCAAGCCGCTGCTGTACGAGCTGAGGAGGAGGTGGCCGCCCTCCCTCGTCAACATGGTATTGAGCCTGAGGGAGCTCGCCAAGAGGATGGATCACCCGGAGAGGGACCTTAGGCTCTGTGAGAGGTGCGGCTACCCATCCTCCGGAAGGATATGCGCGTTCTGCAGGCTTAGGGAGAGGCTCTCTGGTGATTAGCATGATACTCTTCGACGCCCACTGCCACCTGGAGGACGTGTCCTTCGACGAGGATAGGGAGGAGGTTTTGGCTAGGGCCAGGAAGGCGGGCCTGATCGGGATTGTCACCTCCCCCCTGGGCTTCGATGAAGCCGTCAAGGCCCTCTCCCACTTCGATGGGAGCGATCTCGTCAGCATATCCATAGGGCTTGATGTGAGCGATTATCGGGATGAGGATGAGGTCAACAGGGTTATGGAGCTGATAACCTCCAGCTACGATAAGATAGTGGCTGTCGGGGAGGTGGGCTTGGATTACAGGGTGGCCTCCATGGGAGGGCCAGGGAAGGAGAGGCAGAAGGAGGTCTTCAGGAGGTTCATAAGGCTGGCCGAGGAGATCGATAAGCCCCTTGTAGTTCACAGCCTCTGGGCTCAGAGACCGGTACTGAGGTTGCTTGATGAGGAGGGAGCTACTAGGGTGATTTTGCACGCATTCGGCGGGAAGCAGAGCGATGTGGAGTTCGCCGCTGGGAGGGGATGGTTCATCAGCGTGCCAACCAACGTCTTGAGGTCCTCCAACGTGAGATCCGTGGCCGAGGCCACGCCGATGGACAGCATGGTTCTGGAGTCCGATTCCCCCGTGCTCTCCCCCGATCCTGGCGAGAGGAACGAGCCAGCTAACATAGTTCGATCAGCGAACTTCATAGCTCAGCTGAAGGGTTTGAGTCCCGAGGAGGTCGCTTACATAACCACCACCAATGCTAGGAGGGCGTACGGTGTTTGAGGATAGCCTACGATCTCATAGGTTCCAGGGAGACGGGGGCCGTTGCCATAGTTGAGGTGCCGGAGGGAGCTGACCCCCTGGAGCTGGCCAGGGAGGTGATGAGGAGACACCCCCACGTGAAGTCCGTCCTCAGGAAGTCTGGTGGGCGTGAGGGGGCTCACAGGGTCAGGCCCCTGGAGCTCATAGCTGGCTCCCCGGAGACGGAGGTCATCCACAAGGAGCACGGCTACAGGCTCAAGCTCGATCCAAGGCTCGTTTACTTCTCCCCCAGGGAGGCCGCTGAGAGACAGATGATCTCAGAGCTTTGCAGAGACGGGGAGCTCATCCTACTCATGTTCGCAGGGGTTGGACCGTATGCGATAGCGATAGCGATGAGGAGGCGAGTTCAGGTGGTCGGAGTTGAGATAAATCCTATAGCGGTCAGGTACTTCCAGGAGAACGTGAGGATCAACAGGCTGGGCCACAGGATCTTCCCCGTGGAGGGGGACGTGGCATACGTCGTGCCGGCGATGAGCGGGAGGTTCGACAGGGTGATCATGCCCCTCCCCCTCGGGGCTTACTCCTACGTGAGGCAGGCGCTCATCGCCCTCTCCGGGGATGGGGGGTTCATCCACTTCTACTACTGGGGGGGTGAGGGCGCCCTGAGGGAGGCCGAGGCCCTGTTCAGGAGGGAGGCCCTCTCCCTGGGGTTGGATGTCAGGTCCGTCGGCTACAGAGTGGTCTCAAGCTACGCTCCAAGGATCGACAAAATCCGAATAGATTTTTCAGTAAAACCGGCCTCGCTGAAATGAGACGACTAGTCGAAGTTATATAGATGAGCCCGCCCAGTAAGGGGAAGGGGCCCGGACATGGGCCCGGGAAGCGGGATAATGGAGGGGAATGGAATAATGCTTACAAATGTGATTCAGACAAAGTATAACGATCACATGAATTATCTGAATAAGATTTATCCTTACGAGGACACTCCCTTCTACAGGCTCTCGGACTCCTACAGGAGGATGCTGGAGGTCGTGAGGGAGATACCCAGGCTCCTCTCGGATAGCCTCTACGAGCTCTTCGTATCCCAGAAGCAGGAGGTTCTGAGCCACTTCTCAGAGGATGTGAGGTTTCTCATGGAGTCGGGCAGCATAAGGGAGCTGGATGAGGAAGAGGTCAACGCCATAGTGGGGTTCGTCGGGGATCTTCTGGATTCCATCTACAGCAAGGTGGTTAGGAGGATCTCCAATGACCTGCACAGGTACCTCCGGTGGACCCCGGAAACCGCAGACTCCGGAGGCGAGCTAATAAGAGGGTGCGAGGAGCGTTACAGGGAGCTGATAAGTGAGATAGCAAAGGCAAGGGCTGAGAGGGATTTCTACAAGGAGATCGCGGAGTCCTTGGAGAGGACGGAGCCCCCGATGGTCGGGAAGTACAGGATACTGGAGCTCTTGGAGAAATATGGGAGGGAGATGAAGCCCGTTGAGATCGCCAACGAGCTGAACCTGAGCGAGGTCACCGTGAGGAAGTACATAAGGGAACTGCTCCTTGAGGGCCTGCTGGTGAAGAACGATAAGGTCAGACCCTACACCTACGTGCTGGGTGACCCCAATTGGAGGAGAAGGCTGAGGGCGAAGAAGTGAGGGAGCTGGTACTGCTTGTATCTCCCCTATGTCCTGAATCCCTTGAGACGGCCGTCAGGCTCAGGAAGCTGGCTTCGATGAGGGGCTACTCCTTCAGGGAGGTGTCGGCCCTCGAGAGCGAGGGCCTCAAGATGATAGAGGATTTCGGCATCAAAAGGGTCCCGGCAGCCATAATGGGTGGCAGGCTCCTCTTTCAGGGTAGGGTCCCGGAGAACCTCGAATCCCTCTTGGAAAGGTAATCCCCTTGAGGGCCGATGTCCTCATAGTGGGCGGTGGGATAGCCGGATCAACGCTGGCCTCGCTCCTGTCCAAGGAGGGATTCGAAGTTATCATGGTTGAGAGAAAGGGGAGGGCGGGGCATCCCCATCACTGCTCCGGGATCCTTGGCTTCGACGCCCTCAGGGAGCTTGTCCTCTTCTCGGAGGACTGGGTCCTCTCCGAGGTGAACCGAGCCAAGTTCGTGTCCCCGGGCGGGGTGGAGCTGGAGGTATCCAAGCCCCTGGCCAAGGTTGTGAACAGGTCGGAGATGGATAAGGAGACCTGGGAGCTCGCTCTCTCCCTTGGAGCAAGGGGCATGCTGTCGACACCCTTCAAGGGTCTCCTCTCAAGGAACGAGGCCCTCATAAAGGGGGGTGTCGTCTCATTCAGCCTCATAGTCGGGGCAGATGGGACGCTCTCGTCAGTGGCCCGGGCGAATGGTCTCCCTGACTTGGAGGTGGAGCTGGGCCTCCAGCTTGAGTGCGGCTTCAGCGTGGGTGATGGCTACGTTGTCAGGCTTCTGGGGGGAAGCAAGTTCTCCTGGATTCAGCCCTGGGGGAGTCACGCGAAGGTGGGGGCCATAGGGGATCCCCGGGATCCCCTCAGGGACCTAATAATCGGGGAGTGCGGAACCTCCCTGGGGAGGCTCGAGGGGAAGGTAATCCCGAGGAGGATCAGGGAAAGGTTCCGGGGCAAGGGGTTCGCGCTCTTGGGGGATGCGGCTGGCCAGGTGAAGCCCCTGAGCAGGGGTGGAGTTCTCTTCGCGGTCAGGGCCGCGAAGCTACTGGCTGATGCTCTGGGGAGATTTTGGGATAGCATGGATGAGGCCCTCATCTCCTACGAGAGGAACTGGTGGAGGATCAACGGGGATGAGGTGGTCTTGGGAAGGGCCTTGAGGAGATACCTGGAGGGGTTGTCCGCCAGGCAGCTGGACTCCCTCTTCAGGGACCTGAGGGAGCATGAGGAGGTCCTGGAGATCTTCGAGACGGATCATCAGGCCCTTCCGTTGAGGGCGCTTCCCAAGGCTAAAGTTCTTAAGCTCCTGATCTCAAGACCGAAGGCATCCCTCCTCGCAACCGCGGAGCTCATGAGGTACTTAATGAGGTGGTGAAATGATCACTCTGATCAGCTCACTCACCGGGATCTTCTCATTCCTCACATCGATTATCCTCCTCAGGAGGTACTTCAACGTCCCGGAGGTAACCTCCCTCCTGATAAGCCTCAACTCGGGCGTCTACTTCCTCACATCCCCAGGCCTAGTCAGGGCGGACGAGTCGATCCTCATAGCATACGGCAGCTCCGGCTCCTACCTGGTAAGCGGTAGGTACGAGACCCTCCTCACATCAATATTCCTTCACGCCAACCTCCTGCACCTCTTCCTCAACATGTATGCCCTCTACGTGCTCGGACGGATCGTCGAGATCTCCCTAGGGAGGTCAAGGTACTCGGCCCTCTACCTCCTCTCGGGACTCTCCGGCAACCTCCTCTCGGCCCTCGTGGATGAGCTCTCCGTGGGCGTCGGGGCCTCAGGCGCGATCATGGGGCTCCTCGGTTACATGATGGCAATGGAGTACAGGTTCACGAGGAGGCTCAATCCCTCAACCTTGTTCATAGCTATCTTCGTCATATTCGGTGGTTTCTCAGCGAACGTGGATGTTCTGGCTCACCTGGGCGGGTTCCTCCTCGGCCTGATCTGGGGGCTACTCAGGGGTCGGTAGGGGAAGGGCCGAGGGATCCTGAGGAGAGTCTCGCTATTTCCCTCTAGGGGACTTTCCCTTATTGGATGCCATTAAGACCTCTCGCTGGATGGCCCATCTGGGGCCTTAACGCATCGAAGTACTTGATGCTCGGGAAGTTATATGTGTTGAATTCGAATGCCCTCGGAGGGTTAATATGAGGGAAGCATCCTCCCAAGAGCCCATCTGGGAATGAGAGATGCTATAAGCTAGAATGCGATCGTTCCATTGGGCCAGACCGCCACCCATGACCCAATAGCCCTGCCAAAAGGTTATGGAGGAGGAAACTCCGTGGATGCGATGATGAACGCATGAACACCGCTTTTTTAAGGATGCCGCCCCCGGAGGATCGGGGTATGATGGAAGGGATCCCAGTCAGGATAGTCCCGGCCGGCTTCGTCTACTACTGGATACTGGAGCATCTCCAGGATAATCTCCCTAGGGCCTATCCGGTTGAGGTGAGGATAGACCAGAACCCCCTGAAGATCCCGAGTTTCGTCTACTCAAAGGGAGGCTCTCAGATAATGAGCGAGGCCTTCCTCAACTACCTGAGAGCCATCGATAGGTGGAACAGGGATGAGAGGGTTCTGGCATTGGTAGAGGGTGATGCCCGCTCCCTCGGCACCAACTTCGTCTTCGGCCAGGCCGAGGTTGGAGGTAGATTCGGGGCAGTTTACATAGCGAGGCTGAATCCCGCTTTCTACGGTAACAGCGAGAACGATGGCTTGTTCCTCCTGAGGATACTGAAGGAGGCCTCCCATGAGCTGGGTCACATGCTGGGGCTGGTCCACTGCAGGAATGCGAGGTGCGTCATGAGCTTCAGCAACTCCGTTTGGGAGGTTGACAGGAAGGGTTGGTTGCCCTGCGAGGAATGCAGGGGGAGGTTGATCTCCTCACGTGCCCGGGCCGAACTTGAGCGAGTATGATCTCCTCATACTTGATATAGATGGGGTCATCTGGCTGGACGGTAAGCCAATAGAGAGCTCGGTGAGGGCCGTCAATGCCCTCAGGGGCATTATCGATATCGCATTCGTGACCAACAACTCCACCAGACACAGGAGGGATCTTGCCGCCAAGCTCAGATCGATAGGCATCCCCTGGGTCTCCGAGGGTGATGTCTTCACGAGCGCGAGCGTTTTGGCCAGCATCTCGAGCGAGCTGGGCCTCAGGAGGTGCTACGTCATAGGGGAGAGCGGGCTCCTCAGGGAGCTGGAGGAGGCCGGTATTGAGATATCGGAGGAGGGGGATGTCTGCGTCGGCCTGGATAGGAGCTTCGATTATGGGAAGCTGAGCGCTGCCGTCAGGAACATAATCTCGGGTTCCCTTTTCCTGGCCACCAACGAGGACAGGCTCCTCCCCACCCCATCGGGCTTCACGCCAGGGGCCGGGGCCATAGTGGCGGCCATATCGGCGGCCTGCGGTAGGAGGCCCGATGTCGTCGTGGGGAAGCCGAACCCCCTCATGTTCCTTCGGGTCTCCTCCAACCTGGGCGCCAGGAGGCCTCTCGTGATAGGGGACGTCCCGGAGACAGATGTCCTAGGCGCCATGAGGGCCGGAATGGACTCGGCCCTCCTCATGAGGGATCCCTCGAGCGACCCCAGGGGATTGGTTCCGCGCCCCAGGTACCTGCTGAGGAGCCTGGAGGAGCTGATCCGTTGAGCTGCGTCAAGGGATCCTATGCCCTTATCATGAGGTCGAAGGGAGGCTCCCTGAAGATAGGGAGCCTGGGGGACTTCGAGGTACCGGAGGGGACGCTCGTTTACGTCGGCTCGGCCTACGGACCCGGTGGGCTCATGGCCAGGGTCTCCAGGCACCTCAGGAGGGGGAAGCGCCTGAGGTGGCACGTGGATTACCTGACCGAGAGCGAGATAGTGAAGGTTGAGGAGGTCCTGGCGCTACCTAATGTTAGCGAGGAGGAGCTCTTCTGTGTGTTGATGATGTTTGGGGATCCTATAATTCCGGGATTCGGCTGTTCAGATGCCAGGGGACACTTAACGCACCTCTTCAAGCTGGATGACCCTACTCCGCTCAGGGATTTCCTGAGGAGGAGATATCAGCTTCAAGAGATCTTTCCTAGACCAGATCGGCCGGTCTAACGTAGAAGTTGAGCCTATGATTGTGATAATCCCTTATCACCTGT
>MAIU01000033.1 GCA_003344655.1 Candidatus Korarchaeota archaeon NZ13-K | reverse complement strand
TCCTCAGGCAGACTGTCAACGCATTGAGGTTGGTCCCCTTGGAGGATGGTCTCATAGAGGAGGCCCAGAGGGAGGTCATGAGGTACTTATTATCGGCTGATTGGAACGTGAGTCCCCCCGAGATGGACTACGCTGTCCAGGCAATAATAAGGAGGTACGCGGGCGGTGATCCCTACGCTGAGGTCAAGAGGAGGAGCAATGAGGAGGCCCTGAGGCTTTACGGGAGATGCAAGGATCTGATAATGGGGAGCCAGGATCCCCTCAAGACCTCGATCAAGATCGCCATAGCGGGCAACGTGATTGACTTCGGCCCCTACACCTCCTACGATCTGGAGGGCACCCTGAACAGGCTGCTCAACTCCGAGCTGAGAGTGGATCACTACGAAGCCTTCAAGCGGGAGTTCGAGAGGGCCTCCTCAGTCCTATACTTCTCCGACAACGCCGGGGAGATAGTCTTCGATAAGCTCCTGCTGGAGACCATGATGGGCATGAGGGACCTCAGGGTGACCTTCGTCGTCAAGGGAGGGCCCATGATAAACGATGCGACGCTCGAGGACTTCGAGCAGGTGAGCCTCTCGAGGCTACCGGGCGTCGATGTGAGGGTCGTGAGCAACGGGGAACCGGGGACGGGACCGGACAGGAGGTCCGAGGAGGTCAGGAGATGGTTGAAGGAGCACGACCTGGTCATATCCAAGGGTCAGGGGAATTACGAGATATTGGGGGAGCTGAGCGGGATATTTCACATGCTGGTGGTGAAGTGCGCCGTGGTCGCCCGGGACCTGGGAGTGGAGCAGGGAGATGCGATCCTCCTCCACAGGTGAATCCCCGGGAGCGGATCGCGAGAGGACTTGATGATTGATCCGATTGATCCCCTATTGAACCTAAATATTTCTTCATAATATCGGAGTTATAAGTAAAATGTAATGAGAAGAATGGGGGAGAAGCCGTTTAAATTCCACCTAATACACATCAAATAAATTGGTTTCACAGTTTTATGAAAAATATTTGAATTAAATGACGATGATTCAATAATATTATACCTAAATGAGCAATATTAAGATAGATATTTTTCCGAATGATCCCAGTTTTCTTCAAGTTTGTATTGAGAACTGGAAGGATAATCTTTTTTATTTTAAAATTTTGCATGAAGCTCAAGGGGGTGGTGACCTCGCTCTACCTCAAAATGAGCAAGGGTGATCTGCCCAAGCTCCTGAGCGCGCTCAAGGAGTTCGGTGAGGTTCACGGGCCGGTGAGGTATGGGAAGTTCCATTCCTTCAGGAGGGTGGATTCCGCTGATGAGATGGACCTGAGCTACACGAGGACCATGATCCCACCTAAGAAGTACTTCGTGAGACCCAGGGAGGAGATCCTGAGGGTCAACCTGAGGAGGGGTTATGAGCTACTCAGGGAGGAGCCTCGGAACATCGTGCTATTCGGCTTGCACGCTTGCGACATAAACGCCATCAAGGTGCTGGACTCAATATACATGGATGAGCACCCAGACCCCTACTACGCCTCCAGGAGGGAGCGCACCCTGATAGTGGGGATCAGCTGCCTGCCGGATGATGAGTGCTTCTGCAGGTCCATGGGAACCGATTACGCTTACGATGGGTTCGACCTCTTCCTGCACGACATAGGGGAATCTTACATATTGAGGGTGGCCTCCGAGAGGGGAGAGAGCCTCCTTGAGGGGGCTGATTTCCTGAAGAAGCCGGAGAGGGAGGACTTCATGAGGCTGGCCGAGTTCGAGAGGAGGAGGGCCTCGATGTTCAAGAAGGAGCTGATCTCATCCCACCTACCGGACGTGGCCGATTCCCTGCACGATAGCGATGCCTGGAATGAGTACGTGAGCAGGTGCCTCGCCTGCGGCTCCTGCAATCTCGTCTGCCCGACCTGCAGGTGCTATGATGTGTTCGAGAGGGTTGACCTCTCGCTGGAGAACGGCGTGAGGGAGAGGAGGTGGGATTCCTGCTTCCTCAGGAGCCACGCCCTGGTGGCGGGAGGTCTCAACTTCAGACCGACCAGGTTCGACAGGTTCGTCCACAGGTACAATTGCAAGAGCGGGATAAACGTTGAGACGGGACTCCCTTACTGCGTCGGCTGCGGTAGGTGCACCGTCTTCTGTCCAGCGGGCATAGATCACGTGGAGGTGCTCAATTCCGTCTGGGGGGTGGTGAGGTGATCGAGCTTCAGGAGGAGCAGTTCGTCCCCAAGCCGGCCGAGATCCTAGATATCAGGGAGATGACATCCATAGAGAGGCTCTTCAGCCTCAGATTTCTCGATGAGGAGTACGAGAGGAGCTTCAGGTACATGCCGGGGCAGTTCGTCCAGCTGAGCGTGTACGGCGTCGGTGAAACCACGATCTCAATATGCAGATCCCAGACGAGACCCGGTCCCCTGGAGCTCCTCGTCAGGAGGGTGGGAAGGGTTACGAACGCGCTCCACAGGCTGAGAAGGGGGGATGTGGTGGGTTTGAGGGGGCCCTTCGGCAACTGGTTCCCGGTGGAGGAGATGGAGGGAAGCGACGTCCTCCTCATAGCGGGCGGTCTCGGCATGGCCCCGCTGAGGGGAGTGCTCCAGTACGTGCTCGACAGGAGGGAGAGGTACGGGGACGTGAACCTCCTCTACGGCGTCAAGAGCTACGAGGAGACCCTGTTCAGGGAGGAGGTCCTGGAGCCCTTCGAGCGGGATTCCGGCTTCAGGTCCTTCATATCCTTCGAGAAGGATGACCCCTTCTACGAGGAGCTGATGAGGAGGAACCCGGAGCGTGTCAGGAAGGGAGTCGTGACGGTGCTCTTCGAGCTAGCCGACAGATACCTCGATCCTAAGAACACCTATGCGGTGGTTTGCGGCCCTCCGGTGATGTACAGGTTCGTGCTCAGGGAGCTCGATAGGAGGGGCTTCTCGCCCAGGAAGGTTTACGTGACGCTGGAGAGGAGGATGAGGTGCGGCGTCGGCAAGTGCGGTCACTGCATAATCGGAGGGGCGACCTCGATAACCTACGTCTGCAAGGACGGACCTGTCTTCTCCTACTTCGATGTGCTCTCGATAAGGGGGGCGATCTGAATGGAGAAGCCCAGAGCCGGTTTCTATTCCCTGACGGGTTGTCAGGGGGAGTACCTGACGATACTCGGCATGGAGGATCAGCTTCTCGACCTGCTGGGCCTGGTCGAGATAGTGGAATTCAAGCTGGCCAGCAGCGTTGAGCTACCTGGAAAGGTGGACATAGCATTCGTGGAGGGCTCCGTCACGACGAAGAAGGACCTGGAGTACTTGGAGGAGATAAGGAGGAAGAGCAAGATTCTGGTAGCCATAGGGGACTGCGCAGTTTGGGGAGGGATACAGGCCTCGACTAGCGGGACCGACTGGAGGGACCTCATGAGATCAGTATATGGAACTGATGAGAACCTATATGGTTTTCTAGGAGAGCACAAGGGTCTCTCCGAGGTGGTTCAGGTCGATTACGAGCTCCAGGGATGCCCGATAGAGGGGAGGGAGTTCGCGGAGCTCCTCATAGATCTGGTCAGGGAGGTCAGGCCGGTCCTCCCGGACTACCCGGTGTGCGTGGAGTGCAAGGTCAGGGAGATACCCTGCCTCATAGTCGAGAGGGGGCTGCCCTGCCTCGGACCCGTTACCGTTGCCGGCTGCGATGCGAGGTGCCCATCCTACAACACCGCCTGCATAGGCTGCAGGGGCCCGCTCAGGGATGAGGCCAACGTGAGCGGGGAGCTCGAGGTTCTCCTGAAGAAGGGCTATGACAGAAAGACCGTGCTGGACCTTATGAGCATGTTCGGAGCCAGGTACAAGGATGTGGCCAAGTTGTTGGGTTTGGAGGGGTGATCTCATGAGGGAGATCTCCGTTGAGCATCTGGCGAGGGTGGAGGGTCACGGCAGCATAGAGGTGGTACTGGAGGGTGATGAGGTCAAGAGGGCCTTCCTGAGGATATACGAGGGTCCCAGGTTCTTCGAGCGCATACTCATTGGGAGGAGGTACTACGAGGTCCCGGACATAACCGCGAGGATATGCTCGATATGCCCCGATCCCCACCAGGTAGTGAGCTCCAGGGCAATAGAGAAGGCGATGGGGGTGAGGGTGGACAGGCAGGTCGAGGTCCTCAGGGAGCTGCAGCTGATCTCCGATGTGATACACAGCCATGCCCTGCACCTCTTCTTCCTCGCACTCCCCGACTTCCTGGGATATGAGGATGCCGTGAGCATGGCCGGAAAGTACCCGGAGACGGTGAAGCTGGCCCTCAAGGTGAAGAGAGCCGGTAACGCGATAAAGGAGACGATAACGGGAAGAACTGTTCACGGTGTGGTCACCAAGCCCGGGGGCTACACGAGGGTTCCGAGGAGCGAGGAACTTGAGAGGCTGGCGAGGCAGCTTGAGGAATCAATTGATGGCGCGAGAGAGGCCGTTAGGGTCTTCTCATCACTTGAGATGCCGAGCTTTGCGAGGAGGAGCAACCTCTACATGGCGGTGGATCCCGGAGAGGCCTACGGCTACTCAGGGGATTACGTCCTCGTGTCGGACGGCGGGAGGTATCCAGTGGAGAGGTACATGGAGCTGACTAATGAGACCACGGTGGGGCATTCATCTGCGAAGCATTCCAGCTACAAGGGGAGGAGCTTCATGACAGGTGCCCTGGCCAGGTTGCTGCTCAACAGGAGCAGGCTGTACGGCGAGGCGAGGGAGGCCTACGGGAAGTTGGAGGGGAAGATCGATGATGCCAACCCCTTCTCCAACAACCTGGCTCAGGCCATAGAATTGCTTTACAGCGTTGAGAGGGCCGTGGACCTCATAAACAGCCTGCTGGATGAGGGACTGAAGGATGAGCTCATGGTGGAGGTCTCCCCGAGAGCCGGGAAGGGGATTGCCGCCGTCGAGGCTCCCAGAGGACTTCTCTACCATCACTACAGGCTGGACGACGATGGAAGGGTGATCTTCGCGAACATAGTTACCCCGACGGCCCAGAACGCCGCCAACATCGATGACCACATCAGGACGGCGGTCGGCAACCTGAGGGGCCTGGGCGATGAGGAGCTGAGGTTCAAGCTGGAGATGCTTGTGAGGGCATACGATCCCTGCATATCCTGCTCGGTCCACCTGGTGAGGCTGAGGAGGGAATGAGGACGCTGGTGCTCTGCGTCGGCAATGTTATGAGGTCTGACGACGGGTTCGGGCTCGCTGTGTGCGATGAGCTCAGGGCCAGGGGGATTGAGGTCATCGCATCCGGCCCTGACATCTCCGAGATCCTCGACAGGCTCCAGGGGTTGGATAGGCTTGTGCTAGTTGATGCTGTGGACTTCGGCGGGGAGCCGGGCAGCCTGATCGTGAGGAGCATGGAGGAGCTGGATACCATGGAGATCAGGACTTCCACTCACTCCCTCTCCCCAATCCAATTTTTGAGGCTGGTTAGGGAGCTCACCGGATACCCGAGGGAGGTTCTCATCGTGGGCGTTCAGCCAAAGGACCTGGGGATCGGTGAGGGGCTGAGCGAGGAGGTGAGGGGATCCCTAGAGAGCGCGGTGAATGCGGTCCTGAGCGCGCTCGCCCCTGAGGGGGCGCTGCGATAGATTAATTATGATTCACTTGGAGCTCCGGCGATGATCACGATAAGGGACATCTTCGAGGCCTGCAGGCTCAGGGAGAGGGAGGGGAGGAGGGTCATAAACGCTCACATAGGCGAACCCTCCCACGAGCCCCCGATTCCCGTCTCCGAGGTCCTGAGAGGGATGGGGGAGATAGGGAGGAGGTACCTGCCGTTCGTGGGAACGGAGGTAGCTAGGGAGAGCATTGTGGAATTCGCTGAGAGGTTTCTTGGCAGGGAGTTTCATGAGGAGAGGATCTTCATAACGAATGGGGGCGCTCAGTCCCTGCTCATATCGGCGCTGGCCGCCCAGAGGTTGAGGAGGGGCAGGATCCTGGTTCCGGCTCCCGGTTTTCCCCAATACTTCGAGCATGCGACGGAGTTCGGCTACAGCGTGGCCGCATACGATCCCCTCTCCGAGGACCTTGTGAACGAGATCTTGAGCAAGTCCGATGATGCATCAGCAGTCCTGATAAACTACCCGAACAATCCAACCGGTCATGTTGCCCCAAACTCGGAGCTGAGGGATCTTTGGTCCGAGCTGAGCAGGAGGAACGTGCTCCTGATAAACGATGCCGCCTACTCCCAGATATACTTCGGTGATAAGGTCGAGGTCGTCGGGGACGTGATCGCCGACACCTTCAGCAAGACTTTCGCCCTTCCCGGGATCAGGATAGGCTACATCTACTGGGGGGCCGAGAGACCAGAGATAGTCGGCAGGTTGCTCTACCTGATGACCGCCGGCGCCTCGGAGGCCTCGCAGCTCCTGATCACGGAGATGATAAGGTCGGCGACCGAAGATTACTTCGCCGGGGTGAGGGGACGCTACGCGGAGCTGAGGGAGGAGGTCGTCAGGAGGGCTAGAGAAGCCGGGCTCATCTTCCCGGAGCCTGGAGGAGCCTTCTACCTCTACGCCAGGCATCCCAAGGTGAGGGACTCGAATGAGCTCGCTATAAGGCTGCTGGACTGGGATCCGGTTGTCGGGATAGTCCCTGCGGCCGCCTTCAGGGGAGGAAGGGAGTTCTTCAGGGTGAGCTACGGGGTCCTCGGGAAGCCTGAGATAAGGGAGCTCTTCAGGGTGATAGGGGAGGTGGCCGATTCTCTGGGGGCTGGTGAATCATGAGGGAGCTTATTCCCCCTCTGGAGGAGATGACCCCCAAGAGCTTCATGGAGGCCTTCGAGAGGATCCTGGAGGCGAAGAGGAGGGCCGGAATCACCCCGATCTTGGACAACCCAGATGACCTTTTTGAGAGGGCGAAGCTCTACGGGACGCGTTACGCGAACGGTGCCTGGGGATGGGCATCCAACATATGGAGCAGGTCCGCCGCGAACACAGTGGTTGTGAATGACGAGGGTGAGCTTAGGAGGGAGCACAAGCTGCTGATGATGAGGGTGCTCGAGCACATACTGGCGCAGGGTCCCCTGATAAAGGTGGATGGTTACGTCGGTAAGCCCGGCACAAAGGTTCAGATGCACGCCAGGGTTTACGTGGATCCCCAGTTCCCGGACATAGCCTACAGGTGGTCTCAGCTCGTCTTCCCAGCTCCCAGGGATGGGAGGCCCGATGTCGTGCTCTTCGTCATCCCCCACTACCTGGGGAACCCCATGATACCCGGGACAGACAGGATGATGATGGTCCTCAGGTTCCCCAACGACTGGCTGACCATAATCACGGTCTCATCCTACCAGGGCGAGGTGAAGAAGGGGGTTCTCTGCCACTGGATCAACTACGTCTATGGGAAGGGGTGCACGGGGGAGCACGCCGCCTTGAGGGAGTTCACCGTCAAGGGAGTTGATGGAAGGTGGAGAAGGGTTGTCATGGCGATATGGGGGTTGACCGGGAGCGGCAAGTCCACCCACAGCTTCTACGCCTGGGACGAGGTGAACTCGAGGATCTTCGTGGAGAGGTTCGGGGTCAATCCCTTGGAGCTCGTGAGGGATCAGGTGATAAGGAACGATGATATAATAGCGATATGCGAGGATAGGGTCTACGGATCGGAGCGCGGGGCGTGGACGAAGACCGAGGACTTGACACCAGAGCAGGTGGCGATGTGGAGGGGGGCCATGAGCAGCAGGGCCCTTCACGAGAACACGGAGTTCGATGAGAGGGGCTACCCCTCCTTCTCCGGGGAGCTCTTCAGGTACTTCGGGAGGCCAAACAGGAACTCGAGGACCGTGCTTTACCTGGAGGATACCGGATTCTTCGATGGGGATGTGGCCTCGAGCGGTCCGCTCACCACGGCCCTCTTCCTATCACCCAGCTACTTCACCTCCTACGCCTGGATGAGGGTGGAGGATCCCGCGGTCGCCGCCAAGTTCCTGGCGGACGGTAAGACCATAGGTCACCCGGCTCAGGCCAAGGAGCTGGTCGGGAAGATAAGGTACGTCCCCAGGTTCTCCGAGTTCACCATAGGGGTGCCGGACTCGATGCACGTCATGAGGTTCTACGAGATGCTGAGGAAGAGGAGGGAGAGCGATCCGATCGAGGTATACGTCTTCGTGACCACGGGCAGGGTGGGAGCGGACTACAGGTGGGTCGAGAGGGAGATCCAAGGGAGGAGGCTCATGGTCCCGGAGCCCTTGATGGAGGAGTCCGGAGGTGGGATCAGGATTAAGGGCGGTTCCAAGCCGACCATAGAGGAGGACGAGCTATTCATACTTCAGTCCTCCAGGGGAGCCGTCGAGTACGAGCCCCATCCGTTCTGGGGGGAGAGGGTGCTCGTGCCGAGGAGGATCCCGGGCTTGGAGGAGGGGAGGCTCAGGGAGCTGAGCCCAACGGCTCACTACAGCATGAGCGAGTTCGAGGAGCTCCTGAGGGCGGAGATAGAGGAGAGCAAGGCCTGGCTCAGGATCAACTGCCCCGGACTCCCGGATGAGATAGTTAACTCCATGGACTTCTGATCCCGAAGCCCTGCATGCGGCTTTGAGGTGCAGCTTTAAATTAGGGAGGCTCGAGCCGAGCGGGGTCCATCATGGGTGAGCGCCTTCCTGTTTGAGCCCGTGGCGGTGATCGGCCTGGGCAGGATAGGCACCTCCCTTGCCCTGGCCCTTTCCAAGGAGGGTTATCGCGTCCTAGCCTCCACGGCCCACCCGGAGAGGCACAGGGATGTCGAGTCCTCTGGTATTGAGATCCTTCCAAGCGAGGAGGCCGCTAGCAGGGGAAGTGTTGTCGTGATAGCGGTTAAACCAAAGCAGATCATGGATCTGGCGGATGAGATAAGGGAGAGAGTGAGGGGGAAGCTTGTGATCTCCTTGGCGGCGTCCCTGACCACAGAATTCCTGGAGAAGCTGATGCCCGGTGCCAGGATCGTCAGGGCCATGCCAAATCTCGCCCTGATCGTGGGCGAGTCCATAACCGCTCTCTCCCCTGGCAGGAGCGCGAGGGAGCCTGACATAGAGGTCGCCAAGGGGATATTCAGCTCGGTCGGTGAATGCGTCGTCGTGGAGGAGGAGCTCATGGATGCGGTGACCGGACTGAGCGGCAGCGGCCCGGCTTACGTCTTCATGATGGTGGAGGCCCTGGCGGATGCGGGTGTCAGGGTTGGTCTCGCTAGGGATCTGGCCATAAGGATGGCTGCCAAGACCCTTCTGGGTGCCTCAAAGATGGTTTTGACGGGGAAGCACCCAGCGGAGCTGAGGGACATGGTCCTCACCCCAGGGGGCGTCACCATAGCCGGCTTGCATGAGCTGGAGAGGCGTGGGTTCAGGGCTGCCCTCATGAATGCAGTGTTGGCGGCCGTGAGGAGGGCTGAGGAGCTCAGAAATGAGCTCCCTTTGTCCCTGATGCGGGAGGTCCGCTGGAGAATTCATTAGCTCGGGCCGGAGCCCAGGGCCGGGGGTCGCGGTAATAAGCTGCCCGCAGACACCCCCCGGGTGATCCCTTGCTGTTCGCCATCGAGAACGCCAGGGTCATGGGGAGCTACGAGAGGAGTTGCGTCGTCATCGGGAACGGGAGGATACTCGAGGTGGGATCCTCCAGCCTTTGCGAGGGGTACAGGGGAAGGGCCAGGTTCTTGGATGCCGAGGGTCGGGTCCTGATCCCCGGGATTGTTGATTCTCACATACACCTCCTCAGCTACGCTCTCTCCATGCGGGAGCTCGAGCTCAGGGGGGTGAGGAGCATAGAGGAGCTCAAGGAGGCCGTTAGGTCCAGGGTCAGGGTGTCGAGGCCCGGGGAGTGGATAGTGGGGCGGGGATGGGACCAGGAGCTCCTCGCGGAGGGGAGATACCCGAGGGCCCAGGATCTGGATGAGGCGGCTCCTGACAACCCAGTCATCCTGGCCAGGGTGTGCATGCACGCGGGCGTTGTCAACTCCAGGGCTATGAAGGAGCTGGGCATCCACAAGGACCTCCTGTTCGAGGATGAGTTTTATGAGGCGATGAGAAGGATTAGGGCTACAAAGG
This sequence comes from Candidatus Korarchaeota archaeon NZ13-K, assembly GCA_003344655.1. Lineage (NCBI taxonomy): Archaea > Thermoproteati > Thermoproteota > Candidatus Korarchaeota archaeon NZ13-K. The sequence continues at coordinate 714 of MAIU01000033.1, read as the reverse complement.
AGGTCGAAAGCCTGATGTTGAGGGCCATGAGAACTCTCTCATCCTTCGGCATCACAGAGGTGCACAGCATGGACGCCTCGCTGGAGGAGCTGAACGTTCTGAGGGGGTTGCTCGAGAGGGGCCTCCTGCCGATAAGGGTGAGGCTCTACCTCTCCCGGGGGCTGAGCTCGGATCTCAGGGGGGATTTGCTCTCGGTGGAGGGCAACAAGGTTTACGCTGATGGCAGCTTCGGGGCCAGGACCGCCGCCCTGAGGGAGGAGTACGAGGACCAGCCCGGGAACAGGGGGATGCTCCTGATGGACTGGAGGGAGATCTCCCGCATAGCGGAGCACCTGAGGGCCGAGGGAAAGAAATTAGCCGTCCATGCCATAGGTGACAGAGCCTTGGAGGAGGTGATTAAGGCCATTGAAAGCGGTTTCAATAATCTGAGGGTGGAGCACGCCTCGCTCACCCCTCCCGATCTCCTCGAGAGGTTGGCCAGGGCGAGGCCGGAGATGATAGCAGTGCAACCGCACTTCACGGTCACCGACTGGTGGCTGGGGAGCAGGCTCGGGAGTAGGGTGAGGCACGCCTACAGGTTCAGGGAGATGATCGAGCTCGGGTTGAGGATCTCTGGGAGTAGCGACTCTCCTGTGGAGCCTGCGAATCCCTGGATGAGCATAGAGGCTGCTGTGACCGGAGGGGAGCTGGGAGCGAGTCCCATGAGCCTTGACC
>MAIU01000032.1 GCA_003344655.1 Candidatus Korarchaeota archaeon NZ13-K | reverse complement strand
CCTCCTGCCGGACATGGTCGGGCAGGAGGGGCATCTACGTGACCCTTGATGAGATCTTGGACGAGGCCAGGAGGAAGGTGGAGGAAATCCTCAGGGAGAGGGGGATGGGAGAGGAGGAAGTCAGGGAGATATCTGAGAAGGTGGCCTTGGGGGCGGTCAAGTACGCTCTCATAAGCGTGTCCCCGAGTAAGGTGGTGCAGTTCAGGTGGGAGCGCGTCCTGGACTTCGAGGAGAACAGCGGGCCTTTCATACAGTACGCTTACACCAGGGCGGCCGGAATACTGAGGAAGGCAGGAGGAGTGCCCGAGGAGTACGATCCGGAGGAGCTGAAGAGTGAGATGGAGCTATCGCTGGTCCAGATGATATCGGAGTTTCCTGAGAGGGTCTGGAGCTCCTATCAACTGATGAGGCCCGATATCATGGCCCTTTACGCAAACGACCTGGCATCCCTCTTCAACAGGTTCTACGAGACCCACCCGGTGATCGGCGCGGTGAGGGCCGCGGAGAGGGAGGCCAGGCTCAACCTGGTGGGGGCCGTGAGGGGGGTGCTGGGTCTCTCAATGGACCTGATCGGCATACCCAGGCTTGAGAGAATGTGAGAAGGCGCAGATGTCATTGAGGGGGCACTCCCCGCACCTCGGGTTCCTGGGCCTGCATGTGGTCCTTCCCAGCTTTATCAGCAATAAATGAGCCTTTAGATAGTCTCTTTCATCAAAAATTCGCATAAGAGCTCTCCTTATGCTCTCATAATCCTCCCTGTCTGATAATCCCAGCCTGAGGGAGACCCTGGCCACGTGCCTGTCCACGGCTATCGAGCCCCTCCCCATCACGCTGAGCAGGACGTCAGCTGTCTTCGGTCCTATCCCGGGTATGCTGATGAGCTTCCTCCTCGCCTCCTCGGGATCCTCCTCTTTAAGGACCTCCTGGAGCGAATTGCCCCTGAGCTCCTCAGCTATCCGCTTGAGGTACCTGGCCTTCTGCCTCTGAAGGCCAGCTGGTCTTATGAGGGCCTCCAGCTCCTCCATCCCCAGCTCCAGTATCCTCTCAGGGGTTACTTCGCCGAGCCTCTCCCTGAGATCCCTGAGGACCCTCAGGGTGTTCCTGTCGTTCGTGTTCTGGGATATAACGGTGATCACCAGAGCCTCGAACGGGTTCCCCGTCTTGAAGGAGAGGAGTGAGGCGTACTCATCTTCCCTTAGGTCGAATCTCTCGGAAAGCCTCCTGATTATCTCATCCCCTATCCTCAAGTGGACTCCTCCTTGAGCTTAGCGACGAACCTCTCCTTATTCACAACATACCTCTCATGCACCCCCTCCCCTAGGAGCCTCTCCCCCCAGTGAGCCGAGACCGCGAACTCCAACCTCCTCCCCTCGACGCCTATGAGCTCGGTCACCACGGTCACCGTGGCGCCAGCGGGGGCGGGCGCCTTGTGCTCGACGCAGACCTTAGTGCCGACCGTGGTGCTCCCCTCATCTAGATAAGGCTGGACCAGCCTCATCGAGGCAAGTTCCATCATCGCTATCATCCCTGGCGTGGAGAGCACTGAGACGCCGAGATGCCCCGTGGAGAACCTCTCCTCGACCTTGAACTCGAATGTACCCCTGAGTCCCCGTTCCAGCCCCATCGCGCTATCACCTCGCGGAGATGGCTTCTAGCTACTTAAAGATGAGGCGGGGTTCCTCGGGGAAGAGGACTGAGCGCGATCGAAGCGGGAAATTGGGAAAAGCCTACGAGCATCCGGAGGCCCTTTCTAAGAGCAACCGAATGAAGGATTGCATTCTCCGCATCATCTGATCCAGAGGGGTCAGCTCAGCCATCCCGAAGGGCAGCGGGCTCAGGTCAGCCTGAGGGAGAGGTCCCTGTAGAAGCTAAGCAGGCGATCCCTCCCGATTATCTCACTATCATAGTAACTCAGCAGCTTGACGGAGCCGAACTCCCTCAGGAAGGAGCTGACCGCATCATCTTGGTTCCTCCTCAGCATCGGGAGCTCCTCGCAATGGGCTCGCATGTACTTATTCACTATGACTCCCCTGACACGGATCCCGAAGCGGAGGAGCTCATCCCTGATCCTCTTAGACACCTCATAGGACATCCTCTCAGGGGTCGCCACTATGTAGGCGGAGTGATCTTCGCTAGCTAGCATCTCAAATATCTCACCGGCCAGTTCCCTCCAGCTCTCTATCAACTTCAGCGGATTTCCCTCCTTACTCCTGATCCTGTCCAAGAACCCTTTTAGCCTCAAGTACATCTTTATCGCCTCTCCCATGTGATCATAGACCTCCTTCTCTATCCTGAGAAGCCTCAGGCTGCTGCTGGATGCCGGGGTGTCCCAAACGATGACATCGTAATTCCCCTCCCTGTGAATCTCGTAAAGTATGTAGAGGATGAACTGCTCAGCTATTCCGGGGGCCCCAGCCACGTAATCTATGAAGTCCTCCTCCACGGGCAGGAATGATGAGATGACGTCGTAGACCTCCCTACCGAACCTGAGTTTCCACCTTTCTATGACCGCCCTCTCGTCCAGCTCGAGGGCGAACAGGTTGGAGTACCCCTCGACCCTCGTGGGGGAGCTACCCAGTTCGGCCATCAGCACGCTGGACAGGGTGGGGGTCATGTCCGTCGTCAGCAGGAGCACCCTCATCCCCTCCATCTCCGAGAGCCCGGCAGCCAGGGCGGCGGAGCATGTGGTCTTCCCCACGCCTCCCTTCCCCCAGAAGCTCACCAGTCTCATCGGGACCACCCGCCATCATGTTAATGACTTTAACGGCAATATTAAGCTTGCCTTCTCCCGAATCTCACCGAAGATTAATGATTTTATAACCCGAAGATCATGACAATCCTATTTAGGATAGTCCCGATGCAGCTTTGTGATCATTCGCCATCGTGAGGCATGGTTATATTGAATGGGGCCGAGCTCGCTCGGGGATCGCATGAAGGTGGCCCTCATCTTGGCGGGGGGCTTCGGAACTAGACTGTGGCCGCTCAGCAGGAAGGACTTCCCTAAACAGTTCGCGAAGATAATGAGCGATATCTCAACCTATCAGCAGTCCCTGAGGAGAGCCAGGCTCATGGCGGACAGGATAGTCGTGGTGACCTCCGGCATCTACAAATACCTAGCCATAGGCCAGGCCGAGGAGATAGGCGTGGACCTTGAGGAGGAGGACATCATACTGGAGCCCGAGAGGAGGAACACGGCCCCAGCAATCTACTACAGCCTGATGAGGATAAGCGAGAGGTATGGCCCCGACACAATAACACTCCTCCTTCCTTCGGATCACGTGATATTGAACGACTCGGAGCTATTGAGGGCCTACTCCAGAGCCCTGGCAGCCGCGAGCGAGAGGGCAGTGCTGATAACGGTCCCCCCGTCCAAGCCGGAGCCGGGCTTGGGCTACGTCAAGCTTGGGGGTGAGCTCTCGGAGGGAGTCAGGGAGGTCAAGGAGTTCAGGGAGAAGCCCGGGTTGGATGAAGCGATTAGAATGCTTGATGAAGGGAATTGGGCTTGGAACACACTGATAATGGTTTTCAGGACATCTCTGATGATGGAACTTATGGAGAGCACACTTCCAGGAGTGACGGACCCGCTCAGGAAATTCGGAGACATTGAGGAGGCCTACAGGTATGTTCAGAGCATAGACGTGAGCTCCGGTACCCTCTCCAGGGTCCCCGACAGGCTCGCTGCAATCCTATCGGAGGGACTCGGATGGAGCGATCTGGGCAGCTTCGAGTCCGTTTACGAGCTCCTTCAGAAGGACGCAGACGGCAACGCCAGGAGCGGGAGGGTCAGGTACTCCAACGCCAGGAACAACCTGATAATCTCGAAGAGGCTGGTCGCCCTAGTTGATGTGAGCGATATGATAGTTGTTGACGATGAGGACGCCATCCTGGTCATGCCCAAGGGCAGCGGGCAGAACCTGAAGGAGCTAGTCGAGGGAATGCTTCGGGACGGGCTTCCTGAGGTGATGGAGCACAGGGTGAGGTACGAGAGCTGGGGGACTAAAACCATCCTGCTGACCGGCGATAGCTACGAGGTCAACAGGCTGAAGCTGTATCCAGGGAGATCCCTGGGGCCGAAGAGGCACTTCCACAGGTCCATATACTGGCAGGTGCTGAGTGGCACGGCCAAGGTCGTGGTCGATGGGGATGAGAGGATACTCTCCAGGGGGGAGGGTCTGAGGATACCGCTGGGCGCGCCGCACAAGGTGGTTAACGTCGGGAGGATACCGCTGGAGCTGATAGAGATATCAACTGGGGAGTACCTGGGCTCAGACGATGTCGAATTCTTGGACGATGGTCCTGATGTCTCCAAATGATCGTCAAGCCAGCGATGCCGTTGAGCCGGCCGCTCCGATGCGACCCGCATGAGATGGTGGAGGGAACATCATGGAAGGTTCACCAAGGTGAGAAAGCTCTCTAAGGTGTGGGAGAAGCTTCAATTGTTTGAGTGAGGATGATGAAATCCCTCAAAGGCTCGCTCAAAAATCGTCCCCAACCCAGGTATCCCCAATGGCATCATGGGACGCGCTCCGCCGGTATCATAAACATTTATAATCATGTCCTGTCGCTTCCAGCAGGAATGAGGCCGGATTCGGGCATGAGAAGCGTCAAAGAGATACTCCTGGAGATGAAAAATGCCTCAGAATTCGCCCTGAGCCTCGCCTACGCATCCCTCATGTATAATGATGAGGAACTGGCCAATGAGGTGTTCTTTGTCGAGGCGGAACTTGACTCCCTATCCCATGAACTCTTCAAGATAGCCCTCATGTCCGGGGCCTCCAAGAGGGAGGTCGATGCGCTGGCGGGCCTGCTGGACATAGGCGTTGCGGTGAATGAGGTTTCAGATGCAATGGCCGATCTGGCCAGGCTCGTCATCAAGAGATTTCCAATGCATCCAGTGCTCAGCTGGATGCTCTATAAGGCCGACGAGGTGATAGGGCTCATCAGGGTGGGGGAGGGATCCTCGCTCATCTCGATGAGCGGTGAGCTGATAGGGGATCCTGTTAACTTGGCTGGCTGCGAGGTCCTGGCACTGAAGAGGGATGGCAGGTGGATTTACCAAATCCCGGAGAAGCTTGAGATAGAGGAGGGCGATCTGCTGCTCGTTGAGGGTCCAGCAGAGAGTCTGGAGAACCTGAGGACGCTCGCCTCCGGATACGAGGGCAGGGATCACACGCCCAAGGTGCCCCTCGAGAGGATGAGCGATGACATGAGGAGATTGGCTGAGGTGCTGAGCAGCATGAGGAACCTATCGGAGCTCTCCCTCTACCTCTCATACGCTTCAATATTTTACAACAACCTCGAGATGGTTCTGGAGGTCAAGAGGCTTGAGGAGGAGCTGGACGAGCTGGAGGACAGGGTTTACGAGATAGTCTTCTCCTCAACGGATATATTCGGGGATCCGAGGGAGGTGATCCCGATAGTGAGGGTGGCCTCCTCCTCGGAGAGGGTGGGGGATGCGGCCTACTCCATAGCTTCCATAGTGGAGAGGGGCATAGCCAGGCACCCGGTCCTCGAGCTCATCGTCGAGGAGAGCGAGGACACGATCAGGAGGGCTGTGCTGGAGGAGGGGAGCAGGGCCGTTGGGAGGAGGATAAGGGATCTGAATCTGGAGGAGAGCACTGGTGTTTGGATTTTAGCGATAAAGAGGGGATTGAGGTGGATATATGACCCAAAGGACAGCGAGCTGCTCATGGAGGGGGATCAGCTCATCCTGGTGGGGAATGAGAGGGGGATGGATGACGCCATCGAGATCCTCGGCGGCAAGTTCGTTGAGTGATCACCTCCTCAGGGCCTCTATCAACCTCGGCACGAACTCGTAGAGGTCCGCTACCACGAAGTAATCGCTCACCTCACCGATTGGAGCCTCAGCATCCGTGTTGACGGCAACTACAGTTTCGGCATCCCTGAATCCGACCACATGCTGTATCTGCCCCGATATGCCGAGGGCCAGGTAGAGCCTGGGCCTGACCCTCACGCCCGTCATGCCCACGTGCCTCTCCTCGGGCAGCCACTTGAGGTCAGCCGATATAGGTCTAGTGCATGCTATCTCGGCTCTCAGAAGGCTGGCAAGCTCCCTTATCATCTCAAGGTCCTCCTTCCTCCTCAATCCCCTCCCGACGGAGACTATGACCTCCGCCTTCGAGAGGTCGACCTCAGAGGCTTTCTCCCTCCTCTCCAAAACCCTCACCCTCTGCTCGCAGGCCGGTTCCAGCTCCTCCCTGCTCTTGGGACTGCCCATGGATGGCTCGAACCCGCTGAGGTCGAAGCTCAGGACGGATGGTAGGCTGGCGGATAGGAGCTCTATGCCCCTGCCCCCGAAGCAGAGCCTCGAGGCCCGGACTCTGCCATCCTCTAGGCTCGCCTGGGTCACCCCAGAGATGTAGGGGATCCCAAGCCTGACCGAGAGCCTGGGGGCTATCTCCCTCATATCCCTGGTCGATGGGAGGGCCACTAAGTCGAACCCCTTAGCCCTCTCCGAGGCCAATTCGACCCAGCAATCGTTCGTGAGGGATCCCCTCAGTATGAGGAGCTTGTCCACACTCGCGGGTGACTCCCCATTTGTTAAGGCCTCCATGTAGCTGGGGTTCAGGCCGGAGACCGAGGAGATCAGCTTGGGTAAGTTGGAGGAATCGGATACAAGGAGAATCCTCATGGGACCACCCCCTTCTCCTCCAGAACTCTCAAGATCTCATTTAGAGCCGCCTCAATGTCTCCCTCTATCCTCCTCCTCATCCTCTCCTTGACGTAGGCCTTGACCTCAGATATTATCAGCTCCGGTGCAGCTATATCGAGCTCCTCGGAGCTTATCACGATCTTCTCCCTCTTTCCGGCTTTCATTATCTGCAGAACGCTTGGAATCCTTGGCTCGTTTATCTCGGAAGTGACCGAGACCACCGCCGGGAGGCTCACTTCAACGACCTCATAGCCCGTCTCCAGGAGCCTCTCCGCTCTCAAGGTGGTTCCGTTGACCTCAAGCCTTCCAACGAATGTTATGACCGGAATTGAAAGGTACTCAGCGAGCATGGGAGCGAAAGCGCAGCTGTACTGGTCTGAGGAACCCTCCCCGCATAGGATCAGGTCATAGCTGATTTCCTTCCCCTTGAGGACCTCCGCGACGGCCTTAGCGGTCTTGGCGGGGTTGTGCCCGCTTAACCCCCTCACCACGATGGCCCTATCCACCCCCATGGCTATGGCCTCGTTGAGCACGGCTTCATCATAGGGACCGGTCACCACGGTGACGGCGGTGACCCTACCTCCAGCTCTCTCCTTGATCCTCACTGCCTCCTCCAATGCGTTCTTATCTATGTCACTCAGCTTGACGGGCGCCCTTTCTAGTAAAAGTTTGTCACCCTCAACCGGTATCTGGGTCTCATCGTACACGAGCTTGAGGCAGACGACGACATCCAACCCCGCACACCCGGCGACGTATGCGTCATATTTTTTAATCTTTTGGGTCCGGAGCCGCGCCCTCCCGGGCGGGCTGATCGCCCAAGATCCTCCAAAGCTCATCCAAGACGGGATCGGAAGCGTCCTCCTCCCTTCCATCTCTCCTGAGGACGATCATTCCCTCCCTCCTATCGATCAGCTCGCCTATGATGCTGGCCCTCACTCCTGCGCGCTCAATGGCCGAGACCAGCTCCTCGGCCTTGCTCCTTTCTACGGCTATTAGGAGGCTTCCCGAGCTTATCAACCTGAGGGGATCCAGGCTCAGGGCCCTACACACCTCCCTCGTCTCCTCCCTGATGGGGATCCTATCCTCGTACACCCTGAAACCGAGCCCCGAGGCAAATGCCATCTCTTGGACGCCTCCTAAGATGCCGCCCTCCGTGGGATCGTGCATCGAGTGAACTCCGTTGAAACTGGCAGCTATCATGGATTCCTCCAGAACGCTTATCTCCTCTATGAACCTGCTGGCCCTCCTCAGAACCTCCCGGCTCAGACCCTCGGAGGTCAATCTTTCGCTGAGCTCGCTGGAAAGTATTGCTGTGCCCTCCAAAGCGCACTCCTTCGTCATCACTATGAGATCTCCTTTTCTAGCATCTCCGGTCCTCAGAACCCTCTTACCGACCCCCATGGCTGTCGTGACCACTATGTTGAAGCCGAGCTTCGGCGTCACCTCCGTGTGACCACCTATGACGGTAGCCCCTATCCTGCCGGCGGCCTCTCCGACCTGGTCGACCAGGCCCAGTATCTCGCTCTCATCAGCCCCCTCCCTGAAGAGGAAAACCGGGAGGAGCCAAAGGGGTCTCACGCCCCTGGTTGCTATGTCGTTTGAGGCCACGTAGACGGAGAGCCACCCCGCGAGCTTTCCCCCACCGGTGACTGGATCGGAGTGCACGGCCAGGAGCTCATCACCAAGCTTGATTATCGCGGCGTCCTCCCCTATGGCCGGTCCCAGGATCACGCGCTCGTCCTTCGATGGTAGGGGGAGCCTGGAGAAGACCTCCTCCTTGAGGAACTCGGGGGGAAGCTTTCCCCTCAGCTTGTTGATCATCCCTCAGAGCACCCTCCTCACCACCGGGGTTAGGATATAAGCGAAGACCACCCCGGAGACCGCTTGGAAGCTGTTCCCGGGGACCTCAGCCAGCGCCCCCCCGAGCCCGTAGAGCAAGACCTCGACTAGGAAGTAGCCGAGAACCATCTCGGCGCCAGCGAGTATCAGTATGAGCAGCTTGAGGAGCCCTCTCCTTTCCCTCGACAGACCCGCTATGTAACCCTCGATCCCCTTTATCACCAAGGTGAAGGGAGCCCAGTGGCCGTAGCCTGAGAGCAGATCGGCCAGGGCCGAGCCAACGCCCCCTGCGATGGAGCCAGCCAGCGATCCGAAGAGGGAGCCTGCGAGCATGACCATGGTGTCCCCCAGGTTGATGTAGCCCTTAGTGGCCGGGGTGGGTATCTGCACTATCATGGTGGCTACGGTCGTCAGAGCGGCCATAACGCCTACTATCGCTACGAACTTGCTCGAACTCTCCCTGGGCATGCGAATCCCCGCGATTGGAGGGGTTAGCTCAAGTAAAGCTTTGTTGAACGTTGAGCTTCTGATTAAGGAAATCCTTAAATATCTATAAAAGGGAATTTAATCGGATGGTAAATGAGAGCTGAGGACTTGATAGAGGCGCTGGCGACAGAGACCAGGAGGAGGATGCTGAGGCTGCTGGCCACAGGACCCCTAACTCTCAGCGAGTTATCTGAGAGGCTCGGGATATCCCAGCCAGCCGTCCTGAAGCACATAAGGGAGCTCGAGTCCTCCGGCATAATAGAGCCCGTCGAGATCAGGGATCAATCAGGCAGGCTCAGGAGGTGCTACAGGATATCGAGGCCCATCAGGCTCGTGATGAGCATAGATGGTGACTCCGTTAGGATCTACCTGAGGGAGGCCAAGCCCCTCGGCGAGGTTCCGAGGGGACTGGAGGAGAGGATCCTCAGGCTGAAGGAGGAGATCAGTGAACTTGAGGAAATTGATTCCTTTGGGAAAATAATTTATAAATATGTGGATATAATGAAAGAGGTGGATAGCATATTGAGCGATATTGAGGAGCTGGAGTCGCAGCTCGTGTGGCTGAGGCACGAGCTGATCAGGTCCCTCAAGAGGTTCACAAGCAGGTTAAGTTAAATTTATATATAAGTTATCCTATAGGATAACCGGTGAGAGCATGTGGTGGGAGAGGTACTGGAGGAGGTTCCTGAGGGACATGGAGAGGGACTTCGAGGAGCTTGAGAGGATGATGGACCGCATGTTCAAGGCGTTCGAGGGAGAGATGGAGGTGAGGGGGCCCTACGTCTACGGCTTCAGCATAACGATAGGGCCTGACGGGAAGCCAGTGGTGAGGAGGTTCGGGAACGTCAAGCCACCCGTCGTCGAGGAGGCCGGCTACCGGGAGCCATTTGTTGACGTTATCCTGGACAACAAGGCGAACGAGGTCAGGGTGATAGCCGAGATACCCGGGGTCACCAAGGACAAGATAGAAGTCGAGGCCACGGAGAAGATCGTGAGGATAAGGGCCGAGAACGGTGACAGGAAGTACAGGACTCAGGTGGATCTCCCGGTGGAGGTGGATCCGAGGAGCGCGAGAGCTAAGTACAACAACGGGATACTCGAGATAACGCTCACTCCCAAGCAGCCCATCAAGGAGGAGGGAACCAAGGTAAAGATAGAGTAACCCCAAATCCCTCTCTTTTTGGGAGGTGATCGGATGTCTCAAAGGAATAAGGAACATGAGACTCTCGTGGTAGCCGAGGCCCATCCCAAGGACGTGGGCAGGGGGATAGCGAGGCTTGATCCCAGGATCATGGAGTCCCTGGGGATAAGCACGGGAGACGTCATACTGATAGAGGGCTCCAAAGTGACGGCAGCGAGGGCCTGGCCGGCTCACCCATCCGACTACGGTAAGGGGATAATAAGGATAGATGGACAGATCAGAAGGAACGCGGGCGTGGCGATAGATGATACGGTGAGGGTGAGGAAAGCGGCAGCCAAGCCCGCCAAGAAGGTGGTGTTCTCACCCACGGAACCGATACAGCTGCTGGGAGGGGAGCAGTACCTCAAAAGGATTCTGGAGGGCAGACCTCTCGTTAGGGGGGACAGGGTGACGATAAACGTCTTCGGTAACATGATAGATCTCGTGGTGACAGCCGTTAACCCCGTGGCGGAGGCTGTGGTGGTTGAGGGCGATACAGAGATAGAGATAAGTGAGAAGCCCGTCACGGAGGAGAGGAAGGTTCCCAGGGTCACCTATGAGGACATAGGAGGACTGAAGGATGCGATACAGAGGATAAGGGAGATGGTGGAGCTCCCACTGAGGCACCCTGAGCTGTTCAGGCACCTGGGCATAGATCCACCGAAGGGAGTCCTCCTCTACGGCCCTCCCGGAACAGGGAAGACCCTGCT
>MAIU01000031.1 GCA_003344655.1 Candidatus Korarchaeota archaeon NZ13-K | reverse complement strand
CTCAAGGCCCTGAACGTGTTGAGGAATATCGATTCCCCGCCAAGGAGAGCCCTCTTCAGGGATCTAAAGACTCCCCCGTATGCTCCGGTCTGGACCTCGAAGTCGGGGCTCATGAATATGAGCGCGCCTGCCTCGGCCGTGACGCTCTCCCCTGGACTCAGGCTCAACTTGAGGAGGCTGTAGCTGGGCCTGGAGGTGATCTCGTATCTCATGCAATCCCCCGAAGTTCCCCTTAAAAATGATTAAGATTAATGAGAGGGGGATCAGGAGGGGGCCTTCACCTCATTCAGGATGAGGGCAAGGGACTTCCCGAAGAAGATGGAGGAGAAGACCCCGAATATAGCGCCACCCACCCAGGGTATGAGGCTGCCCACAGCCGCGGCTATCAGAAACACCACGAACATCACAAATAGCCACACGAGGTAGTTCGCGAGACCAACCCTCCCTATCAGCTGCCAGTTCTCGCTGAAGGCGAATATCTTTGAGAAGTCCCCCGTCCTCACCATGTTGCCCACGGCCATGACGCCGATTATCATGGATATGAACAGGAGCACGAGGCCGATCACCGAGAGGGCTGAGAGCTGAAGGGGGAAGAGCGGGACGAAGGGCGCGTGAAGGTAGAAAGGCATCGAGGCCAGGGCCCCGATGATAATTATTATCGCGGGAATTATCGCGTACACCAGGACAGCTGCCAGCACCAGCAGACCATCCACGAACAGTTTCCCGTAATCGGATAGTTTCGGTGGCTCCTCCGGATCCTCCCTGATTATCTTGGCCGTGTAACCCAAGAAGATTATGTTCACCACCGGTATGAGGTTGACCGCTATCAGGAGGATCAGGTTGCCCACATCGCTGAACAGCTTGCCCGTGAAGGAGGCCGCTCTGTTCAGGTTCTCTCCCAGCTCCATGAGAACACCCTCTTTCACCCAATCCCAGTTCTATATAAAAGTTTCTAAACATCATATGTGTTGAATTTTTACATTATGATCCCGACTGCCGGCGAGGGGATCTAGATCAGCGGGGGATCTCTCACGGCATCCCCAGCCTCTCCCTGAAGTAATCCAGCGCGTATATCGCCGCAGCGGGGTTATGACCCGTCACCCTATCCTTCGCGATGAGGTAGGTGACAGGGGCCCTCGATCGCATGATGAAGAGCGTGTCGTGGCCGACGCACAATCCGATTATCACGTTCAGCTGGGTGCCGATGTCATTCAGGAGCTCGGCCTGAACCAGCGGGTTGCAGATGGACTCATGGGTCCCGGGCTCGAGCTTATCGTCCTCGCTCAGTCCCATCAAGCTCTTATCGATGCCCCCGCATTTGCAGCACACGGAGTGCACCTCGAAGCCCCTGCTCTCCAGGTACTCGTGAACCTTCCTCGCCTCCTCGCTGAGCCCTATGCAGAAGGCGATCCCTATCCTGCTGAGACCCAACCTTCCGGCGAACTCAGCCACCTCCCTGAGCCTGGGCCAGAGGCAGTAGCCCTCCTTCTCTATCTTGGAGGCTGCTAGGTGCATCCTCCTGACGTCATCCCTCTCATACCCCCTCATCGCCCTCGCTATTGCGTCGGGGTGCGTGTTGATGGGGCAGGAAGCGGGCACCTCGGAGGGGTTGGAGTAGCAGTTCTTCACCATGCAGAGAGCGCACCTCAGGGGATGATCCCTCTTATTCATCAAAGACCCCCAAAAGATCACTGGGAAAGAGAAATAAAATCCTCATCTCTTAAGGGGAAGGTCCTATTCCTCAGAGCCTAATAAGCTCCCTCGTGGTCCTGGTCAGCCTCTCTCCCCTCCCCCCGACGATCGCCACGTCGTCCTCTATCCTTACCCCGAAGGAGCCCTCAAGGTAGATCCCTGGCTCTATCGTGAACACCATCCCCTCCCTCAGCTCAGTCCCGCTGTTAGGGGCTATGTAAGGCTCCTCATGAATGTCGAGGCCTAGGCCGTGGCCCGTCCTGTGGGTGAAGCGCTCCCCGTACCCCCTGCTCGCTATGAATCCCCTGGCAGCGGCATCCACCTCCCCAGCCAATGCGCCCTCCCTGACGGATTGGAAGGCCCTCTCCTGGGCCTCCCTCACCACCTCATAGACCTCGATGAGCCTCTCGGATGGTCTCCCTATCGAGAAGGTCCTCGTTATATCCGAGCAGTAGCCCCTGTACCTGGCCCCGAAGTCTATTATCAGGACGTCGCCCTCGGAGATCCTCCTCTCGCCTGGCGTGTGATGGGGGTTCGCTCCGTTGGGCCCCGAGGCCACTATCGCATCGAAGGACCTATCGGCTCCCAGCTCCATCAGGAGGCTCTCTATCATCCTCACCACCTCCCTCTCCCTCCTTCCCCTCAGGTCCTCACTCATCAGCCTCTCGATGGTTTCATCCGCCATCCTCGAGGCCTCCCTCATAAGCCTCAGTTCCTCCTCGTCCTTCACCATCCTGAGCCTCGAGATCAGCTGGCTCAGGGGCCTCAGGTCATATTTCCTGAGGAATCCGTAGAGCCTGAGTAGGTGGACGGCCTGCATCTGATCATCCACCGCTATGCTTCCGGCTCTCCCGAACATCCTCTCGATGATCTCCCTCATCATCTCATAAGGATCCTCGGAATCGCTCCATATCCTCACGTCCTCTATCCAGGTCCCCCTCAGCTCGTTCTCATAGAGCTTAGGTGCCAGAAGGGAGACCTCACCCTCCGAGGAGACTAGGAGCGTGAAGAGCCTCTCGAGCGTGGCGGCCGGCGACAGACCGGTGAGGTAAAGGAGGTTCGATCCCGGGGATACTATCGCCCCTGAGATATCAGATTCCCTCATCAGATCGGCCAGCCTGCTCAACCTCTCCCTGAATCTGGCAACCATCGTGGCCACCGGAGGCCGTGCCCATGGAAAAATATAAAGGGGGATGGTCATCCTCAGCTCATGAGAAACCTGGAGAGCCTCAGATCCTTATCTTCGGCGCTAGGACCCAGAGAACCCTCACTTCCTCATTCCCTATGTTCTCTATGTAGTGGGGCGTTCCCTTCGGGTTCAGGAGGAGATCCCCGGGCCTCAGGATCAGCTCCTCCCTATCCGTGCAGAACCTCAACGTGCCGGATATCATGAAGGATAGCTCATCGCTCTCGGGATGCGAGCTGAAGCCCTGGGGAGGATACCTCTCCCCGGGCCTCACCACGGCAACCCCCGACTGCAGTATGTCACCAGTCAGCAGCTCCAGCACGTGATCCTTCACGCCTCGCCAGAACTCATCCGATAAGTTTATTCTCCTCAAGCTCACCATCAACGCCTCCCTTTCATCTCCCTCCTGAGCCTCTCGGTGGTCTCTGGATCCACCTCCAGCGTCTCGGGGTTTATCTCGCCCCCGTGCGCATCCACCTCTATATTAAAAATTTTTTAATCTATACCTCGAGCCGAAACGCCCTTTCGTGTCCCAGGAACCCGCTCCGAGGGTCTCAGGGAGAACTAGAACATGTGCACCCGACCCCTAGAACCCGATCCGGGTGATGCGGTCGCGGGGACTCCCCCTCAGGGGGGTGCGCATTCAACGCTGACAGCGGGATCGGGTGCTCCCCTTCCAAGTATTCAACATGCCGTACGAAACTGTTAAATATTTAGTAGATAGAAATACACATAGGTTGTCATGGAACGACACTACACAATGAGGGAAGCGGCCAAGATTCTAGGCGTTTCGGTCAGGACGATCCAGCGATGGGATAAAGCGGGGAAAATCGGGTGCGTTAGAACTCCTGGCGGTAAGAGGAGAGTTCCAGATTCGGAGATAAGGAGGATACTCGGTCTGAGTGAAGAGCGGATCGTAGTGGGATATGCTAGAGTCTCCTCAAGATCACAAAAAGACGATTTGGAGAGGCAGGTTCGTGCTATAAGGGAATACGCAGACCAACGGGGCTACAAACTGGCCGAGGTGATCGCAGACATAGGTTCGGGCTTGAATGAGCGGCGCAAAGGATACCTGAAGCTGCTAGATATGGTGTCTGGGCGTGAAGTTAACAGGGTGATAGTCACTTACCCGGACAGGCTGACTAGGTTCGGCTTCTCGACGCTTAGGAGGCTGTTTCAAGTTTTCGGGACAGAGATAGAGATGATCAGCGAGAGGGAGAGGACACCAAAGGAGGAGCTGGTGGAGGATCTCATAGCGATAGTGGCTCACTTCGCTGGCAGGCTCTACGGCAGGAGGTCTCACAAGTACAGGAGGCTAGTTCAAGGGGTGAGGCGGATTGTCTCAGGGTGAGGCTCTCAAGAGCTACGCCGTGCCAATAGAGGCGCCCAGAGACCTCATAGACGCTTACCTGGAGGTCAAGCGCAAGGCGCTGGAGATGGTTATGGGTTACGTATCCTACAGCTCCAAGGGCAAGGCTAGGCTCCGGCTGAAGGCCGAGGAGAGGCGCGAGATAAGGAATCAACTACTGAAGGGCTGGCCCTACGTCAGCCACTACGTTGACTCAGCCATAAACTCGGCCATAGGCTTGGTGAAGGGCTGGATAAAGCTCCACAACAGGGGAAAGGCGAAGAAGAAACCTGAAATCACGAGGAGAATTGTTTACATAAAGAGCACGCTGTTCAGGGTTAAGGGCGATAGGCTGATCATCAGGATAGTGGCCAGGGAGCGCTACCTGGAGGTGGACCTGTCGAGGTTCGGCTACCTGCCCAAAGACTACGACTCCATCGGCGGCTTGCTCATGACCGACAACAGGCTCTACATCACGTTCAAGCGCTCCTCAAAGCCGAAAGAGCCTAATGGCTGGTCAGCTTTCGACGTGAATGAGGTGAACGTAACTGAGGCGAGGGACGGCCACGGATTGATCAGGTACGACCTCAGGGAGCTTTACCACATCCACACGGTCTACGAGCTGAAGCGCCGCAGAATACAGTCGCTGAGGAAGACCCACCCCAAGCGCTCAAGGAGGCTCATGGCCAAGTATAGCAAAAGGGAGAGGAACAGGGCTAATGACCTCCTTCACAAACTGACCACCACCATAGTAAGGGAGCTGACCTCCCTCAACTACGGGATCATCCTGGAGAACCTGAAAGGAATAAAGGAGAGGACTACCAAGAGAGCGAGCAGGAAGGTCAGGCGCAGACTGAGCAAGTGGGACGCCCGCACATTTCAGTTCATGCTGGCCTACAAGGCTAGGTGGTTGGGCTTACCAGTCAGGTTCGTGAACCCTACATACTCCTCCAGAACCTGCCCCGTGTGTTCAGCGCCTCTGAAGGCCTATCGGGGCAGGCTCATGCGTTGTGAGGGCTGCGGCCTCGTCATAGATAGGGATGAAGCTGCGGCCCTCAACCTTCAGATGTGGGGCGTCAGGGGTTCCCCCGAAAGGGGCGGAGCTACGGTGATGATGCCCAAACGGTTGTTGGACAAAAGCCCACATTTTCTATGAAAGTCCAGCAACCGTGAACCCCTGCTGGTGATGCCTGCCAGCGTGAGCCTGGAGAGGGTCCTGATACTGAAGGCCTATGGTGCGGATGTCATACTCACTCCCCCGGAAAGGGGGACCGACGGGGCCATACTGGAGGCCAGGAGGCTCTATGAGAGTGATCCCGAGGCCTACTTCATGCCCAATCAGTTCGACAATCCGGCCAATCCGAGGGCCCACTACGAGACGACCGGACCCGAGATATGGCATGACACCGATGGGAGGGTGACCCACGTGGTGGCTGGTCTGGGGACCAGCGGGACCCTGATGGGGGCGGGGAGGTACCTGAAGGAGAGGAACCCCAAGATCGAGGTGATAGCCGCGGAGCCCGAGGTGGGACACAGGATACAGGGGCTGAAGAGCCTGAGGGAGGCGATCGTCCCGGGAATATACGATGAGTCCATCATCGACAGGAGGATAGAGGTGAGCACCCAGACGGCTTACGAGTGGGCGCTCATGTTGACGAGGCAGGAGGGCATATTTGCAGGCCAATCTTCCGGTACAGTCATGTATGCGGCCGCTAAGGTGGCCGAGGAGATCGATAGTGGGCTCATAGTTGCCGTGCTCCCGGATCTTGGGTTCAAGTACGTGAGTGGCCCACCCCACTATGATGAGAGGGTCGTGGAGAAGGTGCTGGAGGCCAGGAGGAGCGGTGAAGTCGTGAGGATCTGAGGATCTGCTATCAAAGTTCTCCTTTGGGTCTCATAATCTCAAGGCTCCGCGGCGCACCACTCCCCACATTTGGAAAAGTTTTTTAAGTGATAACTGCGCTTAGGCGCGAGGGCGCCGGGGGAGCTGGGGTAAACCCGGCTGAGAGGGCAGCTTGCGTGCTGCCGACCCCTAGAACCTGATCCGGGTAATGCCGGCGTAGGGAGAGCGCCCTTCTCCTTATGCTGGCCCCCTCCCTCCCGGCGTCTTCGGGAGGGGAAGCATGAGAGAGGGAAGAGGTCTCCTGAGGGCCCCTCCGGAGTGGGGGGTTGAGCCCGTCAGGGAGGAGGTGAGGATACTCAGGGGGATAGATTTCTTCTTCCTCTGGTTCAGCCTGGGGGTTGGCCTGCTGGTCCTGCAGGCGGGGGCTCTCCTGATGCCCTCCCTCACCATAGGGCAGGCCCTCCTAGTATCCTTAGCTGGCTCCCTGGTGGGGAGCCTGCTCCTGGCCCTGGCCGGCATCCTGGGGTCCAAGTACGGGGTCCCCACGATGGTCTCTCTGAGGCCTATCTTCGGCACATACGGCTCCTACCTGGCCACCTTCCTGAACTTCCTCCAGCTCGTCGGATGGACCGCCTTCGAGCTCAAGGTCATGATGGACTCCGCCTCGCTGATATGGGGTGGGGAGGACCTCAGGGCCCTGTGGCTCCTGTTCTTCTCCCTCGTGGTGCTGGGACTTGCCCTGGGAGGGCCCCTGGCTTTCGTCAGGAAGTGGATAGAGAGGTTCGCCGTCTGGCTCGT
Source organism: Candidatus Korarchaeota archaeon NZ13-K (assembly GCA_003344655.1). NCBI lineage: Archaea > Thermoproteati > Thermoproteota > Candidatus Korarchaeota archaeon NZ13-K. The sequence goes on along the minus strand of MAIU01000031.1, from coordinate 4,356 downwards.
CATGGCGTCGACCTTGTGGATAACATATCAGGCCCTCAACCGGGAGCTCGGCCCCACGGGCACGGGGGAGATGCCCCTCACCCTAGCTCTCGACCTGGTCATAGCGATGCCCATCTCCTGGATGCCCCTCGTCTCCGATTACAACAGGTTCAGCTCCAGCGTCAGATCCGGTTTTCTTGGAACCCTGGTAGGCTATACGGTGGCCAACACATGGTTCTACTTCCTTGGGGCCGTTCTGGCGGCAATATCCGGACAGGCATTCGTTTCGGCCTCCATACTAGGACTTTACCTCGGTGGCGTTGCTCTCGTGGCGATACTCGTGGATGAGACAGACAACGCCTACGCAGACGTCTACTCCTCAGCGATCTCTCTCCAGAACGCCTTCCCGAGGCTGAGGCAGTGGAAGATAATCCTGGTGGTCATGGTGATATCCGCCCTCCTGGCCTACTGGGTGCCTCTAGCTAACTACGAGTGGTTCCTCCTCATGATAGGGGCCTCCTTCATCCCCCTCTTCGGGGTCGTCATCTCAGAATTCTTCCTCGTGAGGAGGGCCGACCTGAGCTTGGAGGAGTTCTACGAGAGAGCCCCCAGGCTTGTTGCCAGGTCAATAGCGTCCTGGATCCTGGGCCTGCTCACTTACTTCGCGATCGCCCTCCGGATCCCCGAGCTGGGAGCCAGCATACCCTCCTTCCTCGTCTCCCTCATCGCCCAGTACCTCATGGGGAGGTGGAAGCTTGGTCTGGATAGACCTTAAGAGGGTTCCGGTAGCTCTCACAATAGCTGGGAGTGACTCTGGTGGCGGAGCCGGTATTCAGGCAGATCTGAAGACGTTCGCCGCCCTGGGAGTTCATGGAACAGTTGCCCTAACTTCCATAACGGCCCAGAACACCAAGGAGGTCACAGCCATTCAGGATGTGAGCGTAGATGTCATAAAGGCGCAGATAGAGGCTGTGGTTAGTGACATCGGCGTGGATGCCGCCAAGACGGGGATGCTTCACACCTCAGAGATAATAGAGGCCGTCGCTGAGGAGGTTAGGAGGCATCGCTTCCCCCTTGTTGTGGATCCGGTCATGATAGCGAAGAGCGGAGCCCCCCTGCTGAGGAAGGAGGCCGTGAGGTCGCTAGTGGAGGAGCTCCTCCCCCTGGCCAAGGTGGTGACGCCTAACGCGAGGGAGGCCGAGGTAATCTCAGGCATCGAGGTGAGGAGCCTGGAGGACGCGAGGAGGGCCGCCAGGCTGATAGCCGAGCTCGGTCCCCAGGCAGTTATAGTGAAGGGAGGACACATTGAGAGCGATGAGAGCGTCGATCTGCTTTATGACGGCGAGTTCACGGAGCTCAGGGCCCCGAGGATCGAGAGCAGGAACACTCACGGCACTGGCTGCTCCTTCTCAGCAGCAATAGCCGCGGAGCTTGCTAAGGGTAGGAGCATAAGGGATGCCTTCAGGACGGCCAAGCTCCTGGTCACCGAGGCGATAAGGTACGGGATACCCGTGGGCGGGGGCCACGGGCCACTGAACCCGATGGCCCAGCTTTACAAGGAGTCCGAGAGGTACAGCACCGTGGTTAGGGTGGCCGAGGCCGTGAGGGTGCTTGAGAGCATAGAGGACGCCAGGAGGATAGCCCCGGAGGTTGGGATGAACGTGGCCATGAGCCTACCATACGCCGATGGTCCAGAGGATGTGGCTGCGGTCCCCGGGAGGATCCGCCTCGTGGGGAGGAGACTCAGGGCCTCGGCCCACCCGGAGTTCGGGGCGAGCAGGCACCTGGCTGGCTACATACTCACTGCCAGGGGCTACGATCCCAGCGTCAGGGCGGCCCTCAACATAGCTTACAGCGATGAGACGCTGGACAGGCTGAGGGAGATGGGCCTGAGGATCTCCTGGTACGACAGGAGGGAGGAGCCCCCTGAGGTTAAGGCCAGGGAGGGGGCGACCGTGCCCTGGGGGATGAGGGTGGCCGTGGAGAGGATAGGGCGCCTCCCCGACGTGGTGTTCCACACGGGGGACTGGGGGAAGGAGCCCATGATCGTCCTCATAGGGAGGGATGCCGTCTCACTGGCGGAGATAGTGAGGGAGGTGTCATCTTGAGGATCTCCATGAGGAAAGCGGTCCTCACCGGCGTCTTCTCAGCCTTAGGGGTTCTGATCTCCCCTCTCCTCTCCTTCCCCGTGCTCGTCTTCAGGGTTTACCCCGGGCAGCACATGATAAACGCGATAGCCGGCGTGCTGCTGGGTCCCTGGTGGGCCGCCCTCGCAGCGGTGATCGTGGGCACGATAAGGATAGCGCTGGGAACTGGAACGGTCTTCGCCTACCCCGGCGGCGTACCCGGGGCCATCGTGGTTGGCCTCTCCTCCTGGCTCTTAGGCAGGGCAGGGGTGAGGAGGGAGCTGGCGGCCCTGACCGAGCCTGTGGGCACCGTGCTGATAGGGGGAACGATAGCTACTTACATAGTCGCCCCGCTGATCGGGAGGTCCGTCCTGCTCCTGGCCACCTGGACCTCCTGGGCCATGAGCTCAGTCCCCGGCTGCCTGGCCGGCTACTTCATCCTGGAGGGGTTGAGGAGGATTGGGATCTCTCAGGATACCATCTCCTGAGCTCCTCCTCGGGAAGAGGACGCTGATAGTGGGGAGGGTGAGAAGCGGGAAGACCAGACTGACCGCTGAGATCCTGAGGGGGTTCATGGGGCTGGTCGGCGCAGGGGAGATCACGGTCATAGATCTGGCCCCCGAGAGGGGAGGCCTGGGACTCAGCCTGAGAGCTTATCTGGGCTTCCCGGAGGGGCTGAGGTACCTAAGGCCCGCTAGCGTCCGAGCCCCCAGGCTCGAGGGGAGGGATGCCGAGGAGGTGCTGAGGCTAGCCAGAGAGAACGAGGAATATATAAGACCTATCCTCCTCAATTTTCTCGAGAATCCCACTAAGATTCTCGTGATGAACGATATGACGATCTACCTCCACGCGGGCGACCTCGGCCTCATCCTCGAGTGCATGGGCTCGGTCGAGACCTTCCTGGGGAACGCCCACTACGGGAGGGGGGACTTCGACGATAAGGGGAGCGGGCTTAATGAGAGGGAGAGGCTCCTCATCGAGGAGCTCATGAGAAGGGTGGATGTCATACTCAAGCTTTCTCCTTGATCTTCGATGCTCCCCAGCCCTGCCGCTGTGAGGCCGCAGCATGCCACCTCGCGGGGTCCGGAGGAGCTTAAACTCATATTAATCTGAGCGCGGGCCAAGGCGCATGCCATCGCTCGAAGCTCGCACCAGGCTATCCCTGGTCTCACTCACGCTGGCTTACATAATCAACGCCCTACTGGCCGATCTGGGTAGGGGAGTGGCTGACCTCTCCATGCTCCTGCTGTTCGTGGTATCAGTCGCCCTTATGAGCTCAAGGATGAGGCTGATCCCCCTGCTTCCCCTCTTGGCCTCGGCTATCGGTTTCTCCTTCGAGTACATCGGCCTGAACTTCGCCCTCCCCTTCGGCAGCTACTCCTACCTGAGGCTCCGGGGGTTCGCCCTGCAAGGGGTCCCCGTGCCGGTGATCGTGGCCTGGGGGGTCTACGCGTACACCTGCTACCTCGCAGCCTCCCACCTGACCTCTGGGAGGATGAAGCTCCTCTCGGCCTCCCTCCTCATGGTGCTCCTAGATCTCGCCCTGGATCCCGTGATGGTGGAGCGGGGCCTCTGGAAGTGGAATGCCGGCGGTGAGTGGTTCGGGGTGCCCCTGACGAACTACGCGGGATGGTTCCTGGTCTCGATTCTCTCGATGGCGCTTTACGCCCTGATAAGCGGGGGAAGGGATCTAAACGTCAGGCTTCCCCATCAGGCCTACATCCCTTACCTCAGCAGCTACCTGGTGATCCTGATGAGCTCGGGCCCGGCATCAACCCTGCCTGCCTATCTGGCGTTCTCCCTGGCGCTACTGCCGCTCCTGAGGTGAGGCATGCCCCCCATCTGGGAGCGCCACCGCCTCGGAGCTCACATTTATTAACGCATCGGGGCATGGGATCTAGAGCGGAATGGAGGAGCTCGTGAGGGCATTCAGTGAGGCCATGAGGGCGGGCGCTTTTGAGGAGGCCGCCAGGATAGTGTTCATAGAGACGATAAAGCCGATCCTCGATGCCTTGAGTAAGCTCACGGAGAGCGTTAACAGGCTCATGGGAGGCTTGAGTGAGCTAGTTGGCAGCTCCGAGAGGAACTCCAGGAGCATAGCTGAGCTTGCCATGCTCACGAGCGAGAACGCAAAGGGCATAGCTGAGCTCAGGGAGATCTCCGAGAGGAACTCCAGGAGCATAGCTGAGCTTGCCATGCTCACGAGCGAGAACGCAAAGGGCATAGCTGAGCTCAGGGAGATCTCCGAGAG
>MAIU01000030.1 GCA_003344655.1 Candidatus Korarchaeota archaeon NZ13-K | reverse complement strand
GTGCCGGGTGATCACCCACATGCTGTGAGATCTGAGCCTTGAAACCCGCAGCCGCATTGAGGCGCGGCCTGATCTATATAAAGTCTTTATGACATCTTACTACCAAATTTTCTATAATTATGACTCCATAAATGACGATTTCAAGTGATATTCACATCAATAAAAGATATCTTAGGTAATAATGACAGTAAGGTTTTTATTGAGCGGTCGGTCTGCCGGCGCATGATGGCGAGGGGACTGGAGCGGGCGATACAGCCGGAGGAATTCTCCAGGGACATATACGGGATAGTGAGCCATCCGATCATGCAGGAGGTCTACAGGTTCAGGCACATCATAGCTAGGGCGATAAGGGAGTTCCTGGATGGGGAGGGGTTCGTGGAGTTCGATCCGATAATGATAGGTCCTGTGACGGATCCCGGCACCAGGGGCGCTCAGGAGTTCCGCATCCCCTACTACGGCAGGGAGTACAGGATAATGAGGAGCGGGATCCTCTACAAGCAACTGCTGGCGACCGCGATGGAGGAAGGGAAGGTCTACTTCTTCTATCCGAACCTGAGGCACGAGCCCATCGATGCCGGAAGGACGGGTCGTCACTTAGCCGAGTTCGTTCAGGTGGATCTGGAGGTGAGAGGCGCCGATCACCTCGAGGTCATGGGGATAGCGGAGAGACTGCTCAAGCACGTGATTGATGAGGTTAGGGGTTATGAGGACCGGCTGAAGAGGATTTGGGAGTTCTTCGGATCCGAGAGGAGGGAACTCCCAGACATAAGGCTTCCCCTGAAGAGGATGACGCACAGGGAGGCTGTTGAGCTCCTGATGGATCACTCCAGGAGGGATGAGGTCTTGAGGGAACTGGAGAGGAGGTTCAACGTCAGGAGACCCCGGGAGAGGCTCAGCTTCACTGCCGAGATCCCATGGGAGTGGGAGTGGTACCTTTCCAAGATTCAGGATCAGCCCTTCTTCATCCAGGACTACCCGAAGGGAGCGAGGGGCTTCTACGATCGAGAGTACCCTGACAGACCCGGAACTCTCATGGACTTCGACCTCCTGGCGCCCGAGGGTCATGGGGAGCTATCATCAGGGGCTGCAAGGGAATATGAGGCATCAAGGGTCTTCGCCAGGATGATGGAGAGCGGTGAGGATCCGGGGCCCTACGAATGGTACCTGAAGTTCCTCAGGGATCACGGAAAGCCGACGGCCGGCTTCGGCATCGGGATGGAGAGGCTTGTGAAGTACGTCTGCGATCTCCCATCGGTCCACCTCGCCAGGCCGGCTCCCAAGGTTCCGGGGGTGCACACGCCTTGAGGGCTCGGTCCTCGGGATACCCTGAGGGAGCTGAAAGGCCCTCGCTCGATGAGCTGATCCTGCTCCCCCCTCAGTTCACGCCTGGTAGGTTCTGGAGGGGGATGGAGCTGCTGAGGGAGCCGTCGCAAGAGGAGGTGATCACTGAAACCTCGATCGGTGGGTTCAGGGCGAGGATCCCGGTGGTCTGCTCGCTGACCTGGTTACGCGATCCCATGAGCTTGGAGATAGCGAGGGGATGCGCTGAGATGGGAGCACCTCTCTCCCTAGCTATCGCTCCCGAGGGCCATGATGAGAAATCCGGACTCCCCTCATTCAAGGAGATCGCCCTGGCCCACCTGGAGAGCATGAAGGGGCTGGGGGGACTGGTGGTGCGGCAGGCCCCCGAGGATGGTGTGAGGCTCTGGGAGAGGGTGTACACGGACCCCGATCTGGATCCCTACGTGGATGAGGGACTGCTGGCCTTCGAGATAAGCGCCCTGGCCGGCTCAGTTCGTCCCTCGAACCTGGAGGCACCGGAGCTCCCAATCCCGAGGACGATGACCGAGGAGGTGCTGGCCGGCAGGATCAGGTCCATCAGGAACAACTTCCCGAGGGTCAGGGTCTTCCTGAGGACGGGTCCCTACCGGGACCTGGACAGGGTGATAGAGATAGCTGGGAGGGAAGGGGCCGATGCGGTTACCATAGAGGCCGGAGCCATCGGAGCGGGCCTGCCCCTGATCGCCTGCCTAGGGGCGGTGGTGAGGGCCAGGGAGCGTGGGGTGAGGATGAGCCTCATAATCTCGAGCGAGCTGAGGGACTGCTCCCAAATCGCGAAGTCCCTGGCCCTTGGGGCCAGCGCGGTGGAGCTGAGCGAAGCTCTGAGGAAGGCCTGCCTCAGCGGACAGTCCAGCGGTCTCAGGAGGATCCTCGGATCCTCCACCCAGCTGAGGGGCTGCGCAGCCGGGGTGGTGAGCTACCTGAGGGAACTGGAGAGGGGACTGAAAGTGATCGCATTCGCTCTGGGGAAGTGCGGGCTTGATGAGCTCTCCAGCGAGGACCTAGGCGCCCTTGACAGGGATCTTGCCGAGCTTCTGGGGGTTAGCTACGTGTACGGCCTCCGTGGGATGGAGGGGCTCGGCTTGAGGGGTGCAACATCACCGGCTCAGTCGTCCCCTCCGGCCTCATCGCCCCAGAGCGCCAGGTGAGCCCCCGATAAATGCTTTCACCCACTCCCATCGGGCGCTCCGCCGCTTCTCATCTTTCTCGGATCTTGGAGCTTAAGGGAGCTCATGGACCATTCGAGGGCCACTTGACACTCCCCCTGCTTAAGAGGGATTCTTGCTTCTACGGCGTTCATCTCTTCGGTGTTCACAGCCCTTCTAGGCTCCCACCTGCATCCATCCCACCTTAGAAGCAAGGGGTCTGCCACGACCCCGTTATCCCTATCCCTCCAGGAGGGACTCGGGATTATTGATCCATACTTTTTAATGAGGTTCATGATTATTTAAACCTATCGACGCCATTCATCTCACCGCTGAAGCAGGGAAGCTTTCTAGCATGTTTTTCTGAAAATTAGGACCCGGGGATGACCACCGGCCCGGGGAGATTTTAAAATCTGGTCAGGGGATCTGCCATCCTATGAGGGTAAAGTTCCTGGGGACGAGCTCCGCTGTTCCCACGAATGACAGAGGGCTGCCCGCGATCTTGGTGAAGTTGGGAGGAGAGTCCATACTGTTGGATTGCGGTGAAGGAACACAAAGGCAGATGATAAGGGGTAAGGAGAGCCTTATGGATGTGAATAAAATAGTGATAACTCATCTGCATGGAGATCATTTTTTCGGCCTCTTTCCCATGATACAGACACTGGGCATACTCAAGAGGAGCTCCGAGCTCAAGATAATAGGGCCCAGGGCTCTCGAACCCCTCCTGAGCTCAATACTGGAGGGAACCGGATCCAAGCCCCAGTTCAGGGTGATATTCTCGAGCATAGAGGTAGGGAGGCCGATGGACCTGGGGAGATTCACGCTCGAGTTCTTCGAGGTGGATCACAACGGCTTCGAAACATACGGTTTGAAGTTGAAGGAGAAAGACAGACCGGGAGAGTTCGATCCGAAGAAAGCAGATGAATTGGGCATCCCCGTCTTCATGAGAGGGTTTCTTCAGAAGGGCTTCACGATAAAGCTGCCGGATGGTAGGGTGGTGAGTCCTAAGGAGGTCATGGGACCTCCTAGGAGGGGGGCGGTGCTGGTCTACTCCTCAGACACTAGGCCATCCGAGTCAGTCATAGAGGCCGCTAGGGGAGCCGATCTGCTCATACATGAGGCCACTTACCTAGAGGAGCACAAGGATAGGGCCCTGGCCACCGGTCACAGCACCGCCCTAGAGGCCGGTGAGGTTGCTGAAGCTGCGGGCGTCAAGAAGCTCGCTTTAACGCACTTCAGCGCCAGGTACTCCGATGAGGATCTGCCGAGGTTCCAGGAGGAAGCGTCAAAAGCTTACAAGGGTGAGATCGTGGTGGCGAGGGATTTCCTCTCGCTAGATGTTTGAGACCTCCCTCCTACCGCGAAGGAGATCCTGAAGGGTCGCCTCACCAACAGGCCTGCCCCTCTCAGTCTTGGGCGCGAGCCAGTCAGCTAGTATCGTGGGATCCCCCTCGTACTCGATCCTCAGGACTATGGCGCCCATTGGGGAGAACTCCTCGTCATCGACCAGATTTATCCTTCCCACCATGGCAGCCTGCTTGTGGAACCTCAGGGGCCTGATCTCACCCCTCTTAGATAGTAACAGACTTCTCGCAGTATCTAGCACCCTGTTATTCCTGAGGGAGCTCCTCAATTTAGATAGGGAGTCGTGTCCTTCCTTCCTGACCCTGATGAGCTTTACAGGACCCTCCAGAACCTCCACGTCATCCACCTCCTCGCTGAAAGGTACTATGGTCTTCATCGCCTGCATTACCCTCCTCTCATCCTCGGTCGGGTAGACCTCGGCCTCTAGGACCACTCTGAGCGAGAGCCTATTATCAAGTCCCAATCCGGGAACCTCCTCTCCAAGAATCCCTCTATCTCCTCCAGTAGTGGTGGGAGACCCATCCTCAGGTAAGAGACCCTGGGCATGTCGTCCACATTTCCCCCGCAACTAGTTATTCTCTTCTTCAATTTTTCGTAGATTTTAATTCCTTCCTTATCAAAATCTGTCAATATTATAAACACTCTTCCCCTGACTCTGGCCTCTCCCTCGTCCCTCAGCTCCCTGAGGAGGTCGCTGGCGCGAACGAACCTAGCTCGCACCCCCAATAGCCTGAGGGCCCTCTCATCCCTCCTACCCTCCACCACGACCTCCGCTAGATCCGAAGAGGCTCTCCTGTTTATCCCATCCACCCACTCGATCAGGTCCGCGAGCCCACCTACTTTCAATCTAGGATCGATCGACTGTAGCCGAGATACTTTAATAAAGTTATTCACCCGACCGTCCCGGAGATCTCGGAAAGGAGGGAGCCCATGAAACGAACTGCAAAGGTCCTGTTAGGCATCGCTCTCCTGCTCATCCCGCTGTCCTCGATCGCGATAGGGGCGGAGCCCCCTCAGGAGGTCACAATAACGAGGATGGTGGTGACGGCAGAGCTCTTCGAGAACTCCTCCGTGAAGGTCACAGTTATCGCTGAGATTAAGGTCCCAAGAAACTTCACTGGAGTTGTTAGGGCGGTGATGTTTCCAGTGGTGCCCATAGGCATATCTATGGAGAACCCGGAGAAGGGCATCTCTGACGCAAGGTCCCTGTCTCGGGGGATCTACGCACAGAGGGTCAGCACGCAATCGTTCGGAGATGCGATATTAGTGGGTTTCGAGGAGGGACTGAAACCCGGGGAGGCCAGGAACATATCTTTCAGCTTCACCTTGAAACCAACAACCGTTCTGGCGAAATTTGATGATAGCTACAGGTTCGCCTATAGGTTCTACAAGCCCAACGTCACCTTGGATTACAACAAATCCGTGATGGAGGTCATACTCCCAAGGGGTGCCGGGGTCACGAGGATAGGTCAGGAGGGAGCCCTGAGCATGGATCCACTCTCGGAGAGGCTCACGGCCATATGGTCGCCCTTCCCAGCTCCTAGGGGGGGAGGCTGGGACTTCATCCTAGAGTTCAAGATCATGAGTCAGCTGGCCGGGCAGCCCGTCCGAACGGATGCCGTCCCTCAGCAGACCCCCTCGGAGCAGATGATCCCAATACTCCTGATCTCAAACGCCTTCACAGCGAGCTTGACAGTATTCGTCACCACCCTGGCCAGAAGGCTCAGGTACGGGAGAGGGAGGGGCTTGCCAACTCCAATCGAGGCTGATGAGGTTGACGAGGAGACGCTCCTCAAGCTGGAGGAGGCCCTGGAGAAACTGGACAAGGATGAGAGAAGTATTTTAGAGATAATCCACAGGAATAACGGAAGAATTGAGCAGAAAGATCTGCCGGAACTGACGGGGTTCTCTAAGAGCAAGGTCTCCAGGGTGTTGAAGAGGCTCGACTCAATGAGGTTCATAAGGAGGGTATCGCAGGGAAAGACGAAGATCGTAGAGCTGAATCCGATCGTCTCCAGAGTTCTCGAGGGCTCAGCAACATAGATGCGGGGGGTGGGATTCGAACCCACGCGGGCCTGGACCCACCAGCTCCTAAGGCTGGCGCCTTGGACCCCTCGGCCACCCCCGCCGGTCCTCACATGCCCGATTCCATATTTAACCGTTTTAAGTTCACGCCTCGGCGATGTGGGAGAAAATCTGTAAAGTATCATTATGATTTACTCGCCTCTGAAGCTAACATCATAAGCATTTACGTCCATAGCATAAATTAAGCTATCTTTTCAGCATCAGCGGGCTCACTCATCGCAGCCAAACTCCTGGGCCGCTGGTCGCGCGAAACTCCCGTGAGACCTTGATTTTCAATGGCCGAAGATCCTCCTCATCATGCCTGGGATCTCCCTGAAGTCCCTCACGGTGAAGCATCTGCCTCCTCCCAGACTTGCCATGCTTTCGCAGAGAGCCAATCCCTTGGAGCCCCTCCTTCCAGCTGTGTAGATCACGTTGAGACTCCTGAACCTCCTAGCCACGTTTCTCGGGTCCTCCCCAACGTTGTACTCACCGTCCGTTATTAGGAGGAAATCGGGGTCCCTCAGATGGCGGGATAGCTCCAGCCCCCTCCTGAGGCCCTCCGCTATGTTCGTGTACCCTAGGGGAACGAGATCTAATATCTCCTCTATAACCTTGGTCACGCTCTTGTTATCCGTGGGTGATTTCATCACGAAAGCGTCACTGTTGAATCCGATGACGCAGTACCTCCCCTCCCTCAGCTTATGGGATGCTATGGCTGCTATCATCATGGCTATGAGTATCTTCTTACCGGTCATGGAGCCGCTCGAATCCAATATGATAACCAGGGACCTGTTCCTCCTGCTCTTAGTGGAAGCTACTATATCGTCATAGTCAACCTCCTCAATCCTCTTGCACCTCTCGATGATCCTCTCAATCGTCCTCTCCAGATCGAATTCCATGCCTGGTGAGTAAGGGACGTAATCCCTTGATTCGGTCGTGAGGCCCTTCACGTCTCCGCATGATGCCCTTATCACCACCTTCGATATGAGCCTCCTGAAGATCTCCCTGGCCCTCTCATTCAACTTCCACCTGACCTGCCTGTAGAGCCTCACGGCCGTCTCAGGATCCCTCTCAATCGAGATCAACGCTTTCTCCGGAAATCCTCCCTCAGAGATAGATTCAGCCACCAATATCTGACTATAATTCGAGAGGTCCAGAAGTCCCCTTAGATCACCTTCCATCAGGTAATGGTCGGCCAACTTCCTTAGGTTCTCGAAGTTCAGGCTCTGAAAATCCCTCTGTATTTGGAAGCCCATGTTTTTAAGTTTAAGAGTCATCGGGACCTTTGCAGGTCCCTCTGCGCGGGAAAATCCGGTTTATATCCATCCAAGACCGACCTAACGAGCTCCCTTATGAGCTTCTCCTTATCCGCGCTTGAGTCGCTCGTCTCTATCCTCTGGGGCAGGGTCATCAAAGCCGAGGTGTACCACTTCTCATCACCACCGTCCATCAGACTTGTTATCTTGGCCAGATCGATGGAGGAGCGGACAGAGCAGCCCCTCACTATGCTCGGATGCTCCCTAGTCCTCCTGACTATATCAACACTTATCTCAGCGATCCTATCATCGACCTCTGGGATGTGGGTCTTCACTATCTCTATTTCCTCATCCCTACTCGGGTAATCCAGCTTCACCAGAACGAACCTGTCCTTCAGCGCCTCCGATAGTCTGTAGACCCCTATATCCTCCTCCGGGTTCTGGGTGGCTATTATCAGGAACCCCTCCTTCGCCCTCAGAGTGCCCAGGTGAGGGATCTGTATTATCCCCTCATCCATCGCTGGTAATAAAGCATTTTGAGCAGACTCGGGAAGTCTATTTAATTCATTAATGAATAGGATGGATCCAGATAGAGCGGCTCTGGTGAGCGGTCCCGGTATGAATGCCTCCTCGACGTATCCCATCCTCAGCACCGTTGGGGGATCCCAGTGACCCAGGAGCTTGTTCTCATCGAGCCTCTCATCACCATCGACCCTCACGAAGTCCCTGCAAAGGTACTCAGCGAGCGCCCTAGCGAGCAGAGTCTTCCCCACTCCAACGGGTCCCTCCAGTAGGATGTGCTTACCGCTTCTTACGGCTATCAGCATCTTCTTGAGCTCCTCTCTCCTCCCGACTATCCTGAAGCGTCTTCTTATCTCCTCAACTTCCCTCTGCAGCTCCACCGTCAACTTCCCTTCATCACAATTGGGCGGGAACCCTATTTTAAGCTTGAAGTCCCCCTAGGGATCAGACGTAAAAATAATTAAAAATATGCCCGCTTAATACCAATTAATCTAATTCTTTTCCCGAATTTTACTGATAATTATGTCTATGTAAGAGCTCACCAGGTGAAACACTTCATCGGGCTCCATCCTCGTTGTGTCCACGACGAGATGGAAGGGAGTTAGATCCTTGGCTAGATCGAACCCATAAATTCTCTTATATATCTCATACGTCCTTTCTTCCTTGACTTTTATTCTATTCATTGCCTCTTCAATGCTTATTTTGTCCCTACTAGCTACTCTAGAGGCCCTCACATCCAAATCCGCCTTGAGGAATATCTTTATGCAGGCATCGCAGTCCAGCAGGTACGCGATGGTCCATGAATCCAGGACGTATCCTCCCTCCCTCGCAAGCTCCATGAGCCTTCTATCAACCTCAAGATCATATCTGGGATCCTCCAGCCTCCTATCCAGCGCTTCACGGGCCTGATCCCTCTCCCACCATCCCTGATCCTCCAAGCTCTCGCTCCCAGCGATTAGCTCCTTCAGGAGCTCCCCCCCGGATATCCTCTCCAATCCGTATCTCTCGGCGAGCCTCCTAGCCAGCGTGCTCTTCCCGCTCCCGGTTAGTCCTGAGAGGCATATGTTGAACTTCTTCCCGGCCATGGGAGACACCCGCTCAGATGAGCGGCCAGTTGAGGTCGTCTATCCTCCATTCAGGTAGTATGTGGGAGCTGACGGGATCCTCCGGTGGGAATATTCCGTGTAAGTGACATAGTAGCGCGGTCCAAGCTATCATGGCACCATTATCCCTGGCCAGATCCGGTGGTGGGACCTTTAAAGAGGCACCTCTTTCCTCACACATCCTCCTCACCTTCTCCTTGAACCTGGGGGATGCCGCCACCCCTCCAACTAATAACAGTTCATCCTTGCCGGTGAGGGCAAGGGCCCTCTCGGCAACCTCAACGGTCATCGAGAAAGCGACCTCCATGAAGCTCCATACCACGTCCTCCTTTCTAGCTCCCGATCTGAGCTTCCTCAATGCCTCCGTTAGCAGTCCGCTGAATGAGAGATCCATGCCCTTGACCGTGTACGGTAACTCGATCCAGTTCCCCTCCATGGAGTCCATGAGGGGGCCCGGTGGGAATGGGAGTCCCAGCTCCCTGCCCAGACGATCTTGAGCGTTTCCGAGACCTATGTCCAAGGTCTCCCCCAGAACCACATACCTCCTTCCGTTATGGGATATCACCTGCGTGTTACCTCCGGAGACGTAGAGCACCACGGGATCCTTGGAGCCCGTGATCATCCTCCCTATCTCCACGTGCGCCAGCGGATGATTCACCCCTATCAACGGTTTATTTAGCTTCAAGGAGAGGGATCTCGCAATGAAAGCCCCGATTAAAAGTGCCTGACCGATTCCAGGTCCTCTGGAATATCCTATGACCGAAATGTCCCTGATAGACACTCCAGCCGACGAGAGAGCCTCCTCCAGTACCTCCAAGGCTACGCTGGAGTGATGCTCGGCGAGCTCATGAGGCCTCATCCCCCCGCTCATCGAGGAGAACGTGCGCCACTTGTTGGAGAGCACCCTCCCGGCTGCATCAACCACCCCCACGCCGAAGGTGTGGGCCGTGGACTCTATCCCAAGCGAGATGATGTTATCCTCCGATACTCCCTCAGTATCGCTTCGAATGGGACATCACCCTCCCTGATGAGTACGGGTTCTCCCCCAGTTAAATCGACTACGGTGGATGGTTTGCTGGGCGGCAGTACACCGTAATCGAGCAGTAAATCCGCTTTAACCTCACTAGCGGCCTCATCGGGGTCCAATTTTGGAGGTCTCCCGGATATATTGGCGCTAGTGGCTGTTATCGCCCTTCCGAAACACCTTATGATCTCCAGAACGATGGGCAGGTTGGGGATCCTTACCCCTATCGCCTCCGGATTGACGAGATCCAGAACCCTTGATGTCTTCCTGAGTATGAACGTCACCTTCCCGGGGAGGAACCTCAGGATGAGCTCCCTGCTGATTTCATCGAGCAGGGCGTATCTCTCGAGCATGTCAATATCGCTGACGGCTATCGTGAGTCTCTTCTCCCCGGGCCTCCCCTTGACCTCGTAGACCCTCCTCACGGATTCCTCATTCTCGGCGTCAGCTCCCAGCCCGTAGACGGTGTCCGTGGGGTATATCACGAGGCCCCCCCTCTTAAGCACCTCAACAACCTCTATGATTACCTCCTCCCTCCCGCTTTCCCCGAGGCGGATCCTCCTCATAGATCATAGGAGCATGCGAACCCTATTTTTAATTTCCTTCCAATAGCTCCGGGGAGTCGAATGTCCATGGGAGAGGAGGAGATCGAGACGCTAATGAGGCTGGGTGAGGCTCACTCATCGGTGCTGGAGGACATGCTCCAAAGGGTCAGGGAGGGGGTGAGGTTGCTCGACATAGCCGAGGAGTCTGAGAGCAGGATAAGGGAGATGGGATACGAGCCGGCATTCCCCACGAACATATCGCTGAATCAGACGGCCGCCCACTACACGCCCTTCCCCGGGGATGAGAGCATCGTTTTGAGCGGTTCGGTCGTGAAGCTGGACATGGGATCGCATGCCGGGGGCCTGATAGTCGACGCCGCCAGGACCGTGGTGCTGGATGATAGGTATGAGGAGATGGTGGAGGTCGCGAGGGAGGCGGTGATCAAGGCCGTGGCCAGGATCGCCCCCGGAAGTAGGCTGATAGATGTGAGCGAGGTCATCTATGAGACCATAGTCTCCTCCGGGTACAAGCCCATAAGCAATCTCACGGGTCATAAGATAGAGGTTTACAAGCTTCATGCGGGGGTGGATGTCCCAAACATCCCAGTCAGGGGAAATTACAGGGTGAAGAAGGGGGATATCTTTGCTATAGAGCCTTTCGTGACCTCACCCGATTCAAAGGGTTACGTGGTTTCATTTGGTGAGCCCCTGATATTCTCGATGAGGAGGAAGGTGAGCTCGAGGGACGAGAGGGAGAGGAGGGTCATGAGACTGATAGAGAGGAACTACAGCAAGCTTCCCTTCTGTGAGAGATGGTTCTTCAGCGAGATCGGTGGCAGGATAAATGATATACTGCTGCGCTTGGCCAAGAAAGGAGCCCTAATATCATATCCGCCCCTCGTCGAGGTGTCCGGCAGGTTCGTGGTTCAGTACGAGGATACCGTGCTGGTGACCTCCGAGGGTTCGATAAACCTGACGGGTGGGACCTGATGGGAGTCAGGAGGAAGGGAATAAGGGCCGAGAGGGACTTGCTTGAGAGGTTCTGGAGCCTTGGGATAGGCGCCGTGAGGGTGGCCGGGAGCGGCGTCTCGGCGCATCCATCAGCGGATATAGTGGCGGGCTTCAGGGGGAGGATAGCGATCATAGAGGTGA
>MAIU01000029.1 GCA_003344655.1 Candidatus Korarchaeota archaeon NZ13-K | reverse complement strand
GGATGATGAGTATTATGAGGTGAAGCAGCTCGTCTTCGATGACAGGACCGTAAGGAACCTGCTGAAGCTGTTCAACAAGGGCACGCTCGATGACATAACTTGGATAATAAGCTCCGGTAAGGAGTCCGTCGTGCTGGCCGGCAGGGGGACGGGGACGGAGGTGGCAGTGAAGATCCACAGGGTCCACACCGCGAACTTCGGGAGGTACTTGGATTACATAGTCGGGGACCATAGGTTCGTTCCTGTGAGGGACAGGGAGAAACTGGTGTATCTTTGGGCGAAGAAGGAGTTCAGGAATCTGAAGAGAATGTGGGATAGTGGTGTAAACGTCCCCAGACCGATCGACATCGCTGGAAACATCGTGGTGATGGAGTTCATCGGGGAGGGGAGCGTGCCCGCTCCTCTCCTGAGGGAAGTGGAGGAACTGGAAAATCCCAGGGAGGTCAGAGATCTCATATTAGAGGATGTGAAGAGGTGCTACGTCAAGGCCGGACTCGTTCATGGAGATCTCAGCGAGTATAACCTGATGTACTGGAGGGGGAGGCCCTGGATGATAGACGTCTCTCAGGCGGTCGTCCTCGAGCATCCCCTGTCCTACTCGCTCCTCCTCAGGGACCTCGAGAGGGTGATAAACTTCTTTAAGAGGAGGTACGGCCTGAACTCGACGGATGCCAGGGAGGTAGCTGAGGGTCTGGTGAGGGAGAGGAGCCGGCTTGAGGGAGATCAGGGTACTGATACCTAAGGAGAGAGTTGGCGTCCTCATAGGCAGGAGGGGCTCGACGAAGGCCAGGCTGGAGGAGGCGACGAAGGCCAGGATAGAGGTGGACAGCTCGACCGGTGAGGTCATAATAAGCTTTTCAGAGCCGCCGGATGATCCTCTCCTTCCAATGAAGCTGGAATCCGTTGTGAGGGCTATAGGAAGGGGGTTCAACCCCGAGGTGGCGATGATGCTCCTTGAGGACGACTACGTCTTGGAGGTCATAGACATAAGGAGGTTCGTCGGCGACACGAAGAACGCGCTCACGAGGATGAGGGGCAGGCTCATAGGTGAGAGGGGGAGAGCTAGGATGTACATAGAGGAGAGGACGAATACCAAGATATCGATTTACGGCCACACGGTCTCTATAATAGGGAAGACATATGACGTGGTCGCCGCCAGGGAGGCGATCATCTCCCTCCTCGAGGGCTCCATGCACTCCACGGCATATAGGTTGATGGAGAGGAAGATAGCGGAGATGAGCAAGAGAAGGATGATGGATGAGATGATGCTGGATAAGGCCCTGAGGGAGAAGGAGTGATCTTCAGGGTGATCCCATGACTGAGGGGTTGAGGCTAGAGGAGATAAGTGCGGCGGATTTTTTCTATAGGAACAGGTCGCTGGCTGGCTTCGATAACCCCGTGAGGGCCACGTACACGATAGTTAGGGAGCTCGTTGAGAACTCCTTAGACGCCGTGGAGCTCTCTGGGAGATCCCCGAAGGTTTTGGTGATTATGAGAGAGGAGAGGGAGGCTGATGGGGAGAGGCTGCCTTGGTACAGGATAAAGGTGGCCGACAATGGGATCGGACTGAGCCCGGAGGAGATACCCCTAGCATTCGGCAGGGTCTTCGTGAGCTCTAAGTACAGGCTGATCCAGAGCAGGGGAACATTCGGCCTCGGGGGGACTATGGCGCTGCTCTACGGCCAGATAACGACGAACATGCCCTTCAAGGTGACCTCGGCCAGGGAAGGGGAGCCCGCCTACGAGTTCACCATGATGATAGACATAAGGAGGAACGAGCCCCTAGTGCTCGAGAGGAGAGTCGTCAAGAGGGTCTCCAGGAGGTCTTACACGATAGTGGAGTCCGTCTTCGAGGGTAGCTATCAGAGGGCTAGGAGGAAGATTGTGGACTACCTCCAGCAGACGGCTATAGCTGTCCCTTACATAACGATAGCCTTCCTGGACCCGGATGGTCGCCTCTACATCTTCCCCAGGAGCACGGATAGGATGCCCCCGAGGCCAAAGGAAGCACTCTTCCATCCCAAGGGGGTGGATCTGGAGCTCCTGCAGAGGATGCTGAGCACCACTAGGACGAGGACTCTCGAGTCCTTCCTGGTGACGCACTTCCAGAGGGTCGGTAAGAAGACGGCCGGTGAGGTGCTCAGGATAGCGGGACTGGATCCGGATAAGAGGCCATCGGAGCTCACGAATGATGAAGTAAGGGCCCTTTATGAGGCCCTCAGGAGCTACAAGGGCTTCCTACCCCCCGATCCGAGCGTCCTCTCCCCCTTGGGTGAGGAGCTCTTGGAGTCCGGTATAAGGAAGGAGCTGCATCCCGAGTTCGTCAAAGCCGTGCAGAGGCCCCCCTCGGTTTACGAGGCGCACCCCTTCATAGTGGAGACGGCAATAGCCTACGGTGGACTGATAAAACCGACGGGGGACATACAGCTCTACAGGTATGCGAACAAGATACCCCTGCTCTACGACGTCTCCAGCGACGTCTCATACCAGGTGATCAGAAGGATAGACTGGAGTGTTTATGGTATAAAGAACCCGGAGGATGAACCCATAGCATTCTTCGTGCACATAGTCTCCACTAAGGTCCCGTTCAAAACGGTCGGCAAGGAGTTCATAGCGAACGTCCCTGAGGTGGCTAGGGAGATAGAGCTAGGCCTCAGGGAGTGCGCAAGGGAGCTCAGGATATTCTTGGGAAGGAAGAGGAGGAAGGAGATGCTCCTTAAGAGGTACGAGCTCTTCAAAATGTATTACGAGCTAATCTCTTGGACGCTGGAGGAAATATTGGGTGAGAGACCTCCGGTGGAGAGGCTGATAGAGAGGATAAGGAGCATGGGTGAGGAGGATGAGCGGTGAGGTTAAGGCAAAGGTGATAGAGATAGCCAGGAAGGTGGCCGAGGCGATAGAGGAGGGAAGGTTCCCGGAGCTAGAGTACCCGCCGAACACGCAGCGCAACATAGTTTTCGATGAGAGCGTTGGCTACATATTCAGACCGACCTTCTACGGGAGGATAAGGGGCTCTCACTCGAAAAGCCTGAGGACTCTCTCCGGGGTGCTTTACGGACTTAGCAGGGCCCTTGATCACTTGGAGAATGGGCTTACGATGACTAAAAGGGACTTCTACTATCTTCACAAGGTGGAGAGGCTCAAGGGAACCCTCTTCCCCGAGGATCAGAGGGAGACGGATGCAAGGATAATACTGATGGAGCTCCTCCTCGGCATGCCGAGGGAGGCATTCTCAATAACGAGCGATCCCAGAGGATGGATCTACGGGGACATAGAGCTCATAGATAGGTCAGGCAGGGTGCTAAGGGCGGATCAGGTGGGTGAGATGGGCTACTCGGTCCCGCCCAGGCCGGAGAACATAAGGTTCAAGAGGATAGGGGTCAAGGCCGTGGTTGCGGTTGAGAAGGTCGGACCGGCCAAGAACATGATAGAGCTCGGGATACCGGAAGAGAGGAAGATAGCGATAGCTATACTTCAGGGGCAGGCCTCGAGGAGCATGAGAAGGTTCCTCAGGATGCTGTCAGATGAGGGAGTCCCCATAGCGATACTGACGGACCTATCACCTTGGTCCCTGAGGATAGCGGCCACCGTGGTTTACAACAGCATAAACTCAGCCCATATACCTCACCTGGCAACCCCGGAGGCCAGGTTCATAGGGATACTCACTAGGGACGTTGAGGAGGGGTTCTTCAGGGACTACAAGTTCGCCCTTGAGCCGCTCACCCAAGCCGATTACAAGGCGGCCCTGGACAATCAATCCCTTCCGAACCTCCAGAATGAGTTCTGGCAGAGGGAAAACAGTTGGTTCCTGGAAAATAGGAAGAAGGCGGAATTGGAGATATTTAAGGCCATGAGCCCCTCAGCCAAAACCCTAAAGGAGTATTTCGTCAAATATCTGAGCGAGAAGCTCGAGCTCCACCTAGGGATATCTATATAAAGGTTTTTATTTGGGTATGCGCGTCATCGAGCGGCTCCGGTGGTGTAGCCCGGTCAAGCATAGGGGCCTTTCGAGCCCCAGACCCGGGTTCAAATCCCGGCCGGAGCACCAGCGGGGGTAGCCGAGCCAGGTCCAAGGCGCCGGATTCAGGGTCCGGTGGGCGTCAGGCCCGCGTGGGTTCAAATCCCACCCCCCGCACCATCTGAAGTCATCTCCATGAGCTCTCCCCAATGGGACCGCCTTTCTAGGGCGATCTTGCTCGCTAGTCTTCTTGATCAGAGTTCATCGTCTGAGGCTCTGGAATCATTGCCGGTGTGAGGGGAACCTATGATCGCTGGATCCTCAGGAAGCTCACTAGCCCGTTCAAGGGCCATGATGGGAACCGTTAATGGAAAAACACCAACCTCTATAAAAATCTGAAATCGCGAAGCCCGCTCAGAGGATGAAGGGGATGAGCTTGCGAACTCTTTTCGCGTACTCCTCGTACTGCTCTCCGAAGATCTCCCTGAGCTCCCCCTCCTCCAGGGGTATTATGATCAGGTAGAGGACCGAGAGGACGAAAAGCGTCGAGACCAGAAGGGGAGTGAGGTCGAGCGCGATCCATGAACCGATCCACAGCAGGATCGCGCTGAAGTACATGGGGTTCCTAGTATATCTATAAGGTCCCCGGACGATCAGAGGCTCTCTCCTCATCTGCTGGACCTCCGATCGCCTCGCCTTGACCGCTCTCATCAGGGTCACATAGCTCGAGGTGCAGATATCCACGGGCCTCCGGTATCTGAAGACCCAATGCAGGATCGCACCCCCTAGGAGGATGATCGGGAGACCGAGCGCTCGGAGCGGGACGGGGAGGCCGAGGGAGGGGGGAAGCCCCAACAGGTATGTCAAGGAGTAGCCCACGCCGAGGGCGAGGCATATCATGGAGCACACGAATAGAGCGACCATCACGCAAGCTGTGAGTGCTCTCATGAGCCCCTCATATGGATCGGGCCTCGGGCACTATAAAGGTTGCCGGCCGTGCTAGATCCAAGTGAGTCACCCCCGCATACCAAGGCCCCTCTGCTTCCGAGGTGTCCTGCATCTTACACGCCGACGACGCCCCAGAAAAACTTAATATGATGGGTCGGGTGGGTCGATGGAAGCCCCGTGGTGTAGCGGCCAAGCACGCCGGGCTTTGGACCCGGAGACCCCGGTTCGAATCCGGGCGGGGCTACCAAAGATCCCAACTCCACCAATCGGAGTAGTGGTCCAGCTGAGCTGCATGGATTCCCTTGAGGGAGTCCCCCCAAACCGCGAAAAGTTAAAATTGTCCCGTGTTACTTGAGGCCTGACGCGCCGCGCTGGGATCGCGATGCGTGAAAGGTCCTTCGTGGTCGACTCGATGAGCGGGAAGCTCGCTAAGTGGATCAGGATCCTGGGCTACAGCGCCAGGTACGTTGAACCCGAGGAGGAGGATTCCTCCATTCTGAAGGGGCTTGAAGGTGGGATGTTAATAACAAGGGATTCCGAACTCCTCAAGAAGGCCGTGAAGATGGGTCATGAGGCCTATGAGGTTCCCCAGGGCTTGCTGGATGCCATGGCGGCTCTCTCCAGGGACCTGGGGGTGAGGCTCAGGGTGGACGCGAGGAGGACGAGGTGCCCCTTCTGCGACACCCCCCTGAGGGTCTCAAGTAGGGTTGAGGTCGGCTCAAGGCTTCCCAAGGATGTGCTGAGGGGACACAGGAGATTTTTGATCTGCGGGAACTGCGGGAAGGTCTTCTGGTTCGGATCCCATTACTGGGAGATGCTCAGGACCTTGGCTAAGGCCAAGAGGCTCCTCCAAGATAGATAATAGTCCAATGACAGTCGTCGGGGCCAGAATCAAATTTAAATTTCGCCATCGTTCGAAGGAGGGGCCGATGAGGGGTTCGTGTGCGACGGCAACGATCCGTGAGTTGACTGACCTGAGCTGAGGCCCTCAGTGCAGCGCGAGATGACGTCAACGATTTAATCTGAGCGGGGGGCCGCTGGCCCAGGTGATATCACGGACAAGCTGGGGCTTGTGCTGAGGAACGTAGCAGAGCCCTTAGAGGAGTTCGTCATGACCTTGGATGAGCTGAGGGATCTGGTGAGAGAGGGAGGGCATAGGGTATATGTGGGCTATGAGCCATCCGGGCCGATACACGTGGGCACGCTCATCACCGTCAGGAAGCTCAGGGATATGATAGAGGCCGGATTTCATTCCATAGCCCTGATGGCAGACATACATGCAATACTGAACCTCAAGGGTCCCCAGGAGCTGATAAAGGAGGTCTCCCTGACGTACTGGAAAACTGTCTTCCACGAGCTCGGGTCTAGGGAGATAGAGATAGTGCTGGGGACGGACTTCGAGCTTTCGGAGGATTACGTTATGGATCTGCTCACAATATCCCAGAGGGTCACGGCCAGAAGGGCCTGGAGGGCCATGACGATGATAGCTAGGGAGCAGGAGGATCCCCTGGTCTCCCAGATGATATACCCGCTGATGCAGGCCCTCGATATCCTCTACTTGGGCGTGAGGATCGCCATAGGGGGGACCGATCAGAGGAAGATACACGCGCTTACTAGGGAGGTCTTCAGCCTCGATGTCCCGCTGAGGGTCGAGAGGTACGTCCCAACCGCCATTCACACCCCCCTCCTGCCGGGACTCACGGGGGGTAAGATGAGCAGCAGCATACCGAGGTCGCACATAGCGGTACACGATCCTCCCGAGATAATAAGGGAGAAGGTGATGAACGCCTACTGTCCGCCTGGGAGTGAGGATCAATATGATGAGGAGGGAAGGCTCAGGAACCCGATATTGGCTATAGTGAGGTACTTCATACTTCCCGAAACGGGGAGGATCTCTGTGAGGAGGAGCAGGGCCGCTGGAGGTGGGGAGGTGGAGGTCTCGAGCTACGATCAGCTGGAGGGGATGTACAGGAGAGGGGAGATCCACCCCATGGACCTGAAGGAGGTCGTGGCCGATTACTTGGTAAGGGAGTTCTCGAGGGTGAGGGAGGTCTTCGAGAGGGACAAGGACCTGATAGAACCGCTTTACAGGCTCCAGAGGTGGCAGAGGGAGAAGGGGCTGTTCGGGGAGGTGGAGTGGAGGGAAGCGCTGAGATCCTATGAGCCCTACCTCGGGCCGGTGCGCTGAGGTCATGCTGTGAACTCCATAACCCACTTGATGGGAGCACATACATAGGAGTCCGACCTAGCCAAACGCAGCGTCGCTCGGTGCCGCGCTACTCAATCTTCGGCGTCGAGTCCAAGGGAAAGCTTACAAGAAGCGAAAGCGCTGAAGCCTGGATGCATCGGAGCGGACCCGCTGATCTCACAGCGATATCGAGGTGGAACCCGCGGGAGCGAAGCTGGAGAATGGAGGGTTGGGGGCTCAGAGCCCAACCCTCTCCCTCAAGAGCCTGGCCGCCCGCGCGGCTTTTCTCATTAGGGGCTGTATCGTTAGGTCGCTCAACCATCCTATGCTTATGGAGAGGGCCAGGGCTCTTCTAATCGCCCTCTGGGCCAGAGGAGCAGCAGTATGCCTATTTATTTCACCTATCTCCATGGCCAGGCCCAGGGACCTCATGTGAGCCTCCTGAACCATCTTCAGTATGTCCTCCCTGCTGACGGAGAGCACCTCCGGCGTGTAGAGTATCCCCTCCTCATCGATGGCCGCGGTAACCCTGAAGCCCACCTTGAGGGGTCTTATGTTGAGATTCCTGAGGAGATCTGATATCTGAGCGGTGGCTCTCTCCCCCTTCCTGAGCAGAGTGACGCTCTCGGCGATCGCCACCTTGCCCCCCTGTATCTTCGTGGGTATGTTCATGGCCCTGAGGTCCATCAGGATCGGACCAGGGGCCAGGTCCGTCGGGCCGGCGGATATGATCACATCCTCCTCGGCCAGGTCCCCCGGCTTCATGAAGACCCCTACCTTCCTCTCGGATAGGAGTCTGTATGTCTCAAAAGGATCCTTCCTGCTGAATATCACGACGAGGTTCATTGGAAGGTTTTTCACGAGTTCCTTCAAACCCTTCCTATCAGAGAGCTCGCACGCCTTCTTGATGAGCGTCTTCTTCATGACGAAGAACTTCACATCGGGCGCGAGCTCCTTCCTGACCCTCCCGAAGTGGTCCGCTGGTATCCTGGAGAAGTCGGCCAGCATGACGGTGGGATATTCCCTAACGAGCTTGAGGAACCTCTCCACCATTGCCTCCTTCCTCATCCTAGACCTGCTCTTCCTGACGACCTCGAGGGACAACTGACTCACCTCCAACCTGAGGATACCGGAAGCTCCTCCGCGGGCCCCATGGTCGTCTTGACGTAGACCTTAGCTATCTTCCTCGGGTCCTCGTACTTCCTCTCTATCGCCGAGAGCACCGCTCTTATGTTCTCCATTATCTCCTCCGGCCTCATGTCCCTAGATCCAACCTTGGTGTGCACTATCGGCTGATCCTTTGTCCTTATCCTGACGGACCTCCTCAGCTTAGCTATTAGATCGGGGAGCTGGGAGACGGAGGTGGCCGGCAGGCTGACCGGCATCTTGTTCCTGGGACCCAGCACGGGTCCTATGAACCTGACTATCCTCGGGAGAACGTCCGCCTGGGCTATGAAGAAATCGTACTCGTTGGCCAGCTTCTTGAGGGCCCTCTTGCTGGCGGCGATGGCCTCTAGCTCCTCGGGCTCCATGACCCTGTCGGCGCCGGCCTCCCTGGCCCTAGTCAGGAACTCCCCCTTCCCTATCACGGCGACCTTGACCTCCCTGTTCCTAGGCTGATGCGGAAGTTCCACCAACTCGTTTATTCTGGCGTTAGGATCCTTCTTAAGATCCACACCCCTCAGCACCACGACCAGGTCCACGGCCTCATTGAACCTCCTCTTAGGACTCCTCTCTAGGACTTCCTTCAGTCTCCTCAGGGACTCATCCTCAACCAGCAGCCTCGACATATCAACCACCCATCAGAGAATCCCAAACTCCGGAATCCAATTCCCTCTGCACCTCTCTCGGGTCCTTCCCCTCCACGGTGATCCCCATTGAGAGGGCCGTTCCCAGGACCTGCTTGACAACTCTCCTGAGGTCTGCCGTGTTGGAGTCCGCCAGCTTCGTCCTAGCTATGCCTATGACCTGCTCCATCCTCAGATTCCCGACCCTCTTCCTAGCATCAGAGGAGCCCTTCTCAAGCCTGAGCTCCCTGAGTATGAGCATCGAGGTAGGAGGGGTTCCAACCCTCACCTCGAACCTCTTAGTGTCCGTGTCCACCTCTATCTCGACGGGGACCTTCATACCCGCATAGGCGCTCGTCTTCTCGTTTATCTCCTTCACGACTTGCCCCATGTTCAGGCCCAAGCCGCCCAAGGCGGGCCCTAGCGGCGGACCTGGAGTGGCCTTTCCACCCTCTATGAGGACCCGAACGATCTTCTTAGGCAACGCTTCCACCTCCTTTCTCCAGAAGCTTCACGTTCATCACGGGCATCTTCACTTCCCAGTCCCTGTCTATGTCTAGGAGCTTGAGGGTCAGCATCCTACTCCTCCCACCCTCGGGAGCTGCTATGACCACGGCCCTGTAACCCTTGAAATTGCCCTTAATAATCCTCACTATGTCCCCCGGCTCTATCTCTATGCCGGCCGTCTCACTGGCTATCATGTCCTCCATCTCCTGAGGGGGGATGGGGTTCGATGAGGCGAGCCTCAGCTTGCTCAGGCCGGCTATAAGCTTCCTGACCTCATACTCTCTCTCAGCCTCGACGAAAAGGTACCCCTTGAACTTCGGGACGAATGTTATGGACCTGACCCTCACCCCCGAGGAGGAGATCCTCCTGAGCAGGAGCCTTATTATGTTTATCTCCTTCCCTGAAACCACCCTGACTGGGAAGAAGAGCGATTGCGTCCTCTGAGCCTCCATATCATCCACCCACTATGTAGAGCGCCACGAGCTGTATTAGGAAGCCTATGAGCCCTATCAGGAAGAACCCTGTTATGGTGACCCTGAAGGTGGCCCATACCTCATCCCAACTCGGCTTCTCGGCGACCTTCAGCGTCTGGATTATGTAGTCGATGAGGCCCTCCTTCCTCTCCCTCTCAGGCATCTCAATCCCTCACAGCTCGTCTATACCCAGATCTCCCCTCTCCCTGATCTCCCTGGCTAGAGGAACCGTTCTCCTCTCGGCGATCCTCATCTCAGGCTTAGCGGCCGCCTTCTCAACCCTCGGCCTCGTCAGTCTCTCGAGCGCCGGCTCCCTCACCTCCCCCTGGAGGGCGGCCTCGACCGTGGGCGAGGTAACCCCGGTCACTATTAAGAGGACTTGGACGGCTCCCTTGAGGGAATCATCTATCCTCGCACCCCATATCACGTTGGCCGTGGGATCCAATGAGCTGACGATAGTCTCAACTATCTGCTGCATCTCCTCGAGCGAGAAATCCGGGCCCGAAGTTATGTTCACTATTGCGGCCTTGCCCCCGGATATATCGGCATCGAGCAGGGGGTTGCCTAGGGCATCCTCAACAGCCTCCATGGCCCTGTTCTCACCATCGCTCTCCCCGAAGGTGAGTACGGCGGGGCCACCGTTCTCCACGACGTTCCTGAGATCGGCCAGGTCAACGTTAACCAGCCCTGGCTTGACAACGAGCTCCACCACCCCCTTCACGGCCCTCGCGACTATCTCATCCGATATGAAGAAGGCCTGATGCAGCGGGAGCTCCTTGGCTATATCCAGTATCCTGTCGTTGTTCACCACGACTATCGTGTCTGACACGGAAGCGAGCTTGGAGAGCCCCTTCATGGCTATCTCCTTCTTCTTGACACCCTCAGCCGTGAAGGGTAGGGTGACCACCGATATGACCGCAGCACCCACCCTCTTACCTATCTCAGCTATGACGGGAGATGCCCCCGTCCCGGTTCCCCCTCCGAGTCCCGCCATTATGAACAGAAGATCAGTCCCCCTCAGGAAGCTCTCCAACTCCTCAGCGCTCTCCCTGGCGGCCTCCTCACCTATGTGGGGATCTCCTCCGGATCCATTACCCCCGCAGAGCTCTTTCCCTATTAGTATCTTCCTGTCTGCTGTCGTTATCAGGAGGTGCTGGGCATCCGTGTTCACCGCCACGGTTTCGACTGAGTCTATGCCTATGGCGTTAAGCCTGGTCACCGTGTTGCTTCCTCCTCCTCCGACCCCCATTATCACTATCCTCGCCTTCACCCTCTCCAGGAACTCCCTGAGGGAGGAGTCCTCAGGGGACACCTTCTGAGGGATCTCCCTGACTCCCTCATCAATTCTCTTAGCGGCTGTCCTTACCATCGACCTCAACCTTCATCCCCTACCTCGTCCTCACTCTGGGTGGGTGAGCTCTATATTTAAAGTGAAGCTCGGGCCCGACGAAGCCGACCCAAACGATCGTCAATCAGCTACAGCTGCGCCCACCCAGATGGGGGGTGTACATCGACTCCACCCTCCGGAGGAATTGGAGTGGCATTCGTGATGCTTCGAATGGATCGATGCGGTCGAGGCCCAGTCCCTTCCGGCGGATGGTGGGGTCCAGAGGCCGGCATCAACGTTTATATTTAGTGAAACCCCCCTCGCCATAGTGGGCCCGTAGCTCAGCAAGGATAGAGCGGCGGCCTCCTAAGCCGCAGGTCGAGGGTTCGAGTCCCTCCGGGCCCGCCATGTGCGGCCGTAGTCCAGCCTGGACAGGATGCCGGCCC